>JAGGWU010000018.1 GCA_021163465.1 Candidatus Bipolaricaulota bacterium | reverse complement strand
CTTCATCCCTCTTCCTCGGCGAAAAAGCTCTCCCAGAGGCGGCGGACCTCAGGGGGAGATCCAATTCCGGGAGGAGCTTTCGGACCTCATCCCAGTCCAGCGCCGCTATGTCCTCCGCCCGGCCATACACCAACGTTTGCCTGATATACCACCGCCGCTGCCAGGGATGCCCGAGGTCCAACGTATCCTTGGACCACAGGACGTAGCGCGGGATCGCTGTCTTACCCATTCCCTCGCCTCCTCCAGTCCTTGATCACCACCTTCACCACGTCTACCACCTCCTGTGGCTGGGGCAGGGTGTTCACGGGATCGCGGATTGTCGTGAGGCGTGGTGCGCTCAGGGCATCCTCCACCACATAGATCCAGTATTGCTCACCGAGCCGTCGGGCCATTTGCCACTCGTGGGGGGTGAGCTCCAGGGGACCGGTGGTGGCGAAGGCCTTCACCTCGATGTAGCGGGTCTCCCTTGCCCCCTGCGAGACTATATCGTACCCGAGGAACTCCCTGGAGACGTCCCGAGGCTCCCGGCCTTCCCCCCTTTCATGCTCTATGGCCACCTGCATCCCGACCTCCTCTATCCGGCGCTTGGCCTCGGCCTCTTCGGCCCGGACTTTCCTTGCCACGGAGGGCTTCACCGCCTCGGGTGGGACCACCAAGGCCACCGCCAAAAGCTCCGGCTCAAGACGCACGAGCGAAGTCTCCCTTTCCAGCTCCCGCAGCCTCTCCGCCCGCTCCGCAAGGAGCGCCTTGAGCCTCTTTTCCTCTTCCAATTTGGCCAAGCGTACGTCCTCCCCCGCCTCCTCGCGCCTGGCGTAATCGAGGAGCTTTCGGTTCGACTCATCAATAAGGACTTCAAATGTCCGCTCGAGGTGTTTCCGTTTGATGCGGGCTTCCCGCTCCCTGCGTGTACGCGCCTCTTCATACACGGTGTCCGTTTCCCGGAACGCCATTGCGCGGATCGAGAGTTCGGCTTCCTCAAGCCCCGCGGCCCACGGCTCCTCTATCTCGCTTTCAGGACCCTCGAGGTCCCAGATCATCCGTAGATCCACGGGGCTTACTTCTCCGGTCCTGTGATCGCGGAAGAAGGCGAGCAATCTCTCCAATACAGGGGTGCGGTTTCCGTCCATTACCTTTACCCGGTACACCCAGAGGCTTCCGTGGCGGCCCTTAGGGTCAACCAGGATCGCCTTACGGGGGAGCTCCTCCGCCGTGCCGAAGTGGGCGGTCAGCGCTTCGAAGAGGGGATGTCCCGGGGCCAGGAACTCGGCCTGGGGATTCGCGTTCCGGGCAACTTTTCGCTCGAACGCCACCCGCAGGCCGCGGATGTGGCTTTCCGGGAGGCCGTACTTTTTGGCGAACTCCCGCGGCACGCTCACCTTCCAAACGCCGGGGTTCCGGTCGGGCTGTACGCTTCCTCCGATGAAGGGCACCGCTACTTTCACGAATCGCTCCACGTCCCAGGGTACAATCCTGAAGATGCGCGAGCGGGGCTCGTCCTTCACGATGGCGGTGAGGTCCAGGTGATGTTCAGCCAGGGCGTACTCCTCCAGCGCCCGGCGGAACTCCTCCAGCGAGCTTTCCGTTCGCTCCTCCAATTCGATCTCTACGGCGGTGGAGTCGCCCCGCAGCAATGCCTGCATGATCCGTTCCTCCAGGCGCACCCCGTGGAGGACATCACCGATCACGTCGAAGACAGTGTCGCCCAGCCGCTCCCGCATCTTGTCAAGCTTCTCGAGCAATCTCTTCAGAACCTTTCCCTCGATCGTTTCCTCATAAAGCAGGTTGTAAACGAAAACTTCGCGCTTCTGTCCGTAACGATGCACGCGCCCCATCCGCTGCTCCAAGCGGTTGGGGTTCCACGGGAGGTCGTAGTTGACCATGAGCCTGCAGAATTGGAGGTTCAGCCCTTCCCCGGCGGCATCGGTGGCCACCATTACCTGGACCTTGTCACGGAAAAGGCGCTCCTGCTCTATACGTTCCTCCATCGGCATCCCGCCGTGGATGATCGCGACTTCGTAGCCCCAGGAGCGGAAGAGGCGCACGAGGCCCATCAGGGTGTCCTTGAACTCGGTGAAGACCAGAAGCCTCTCGTTGGGATCGTGCTGTAAGTATTCCTCCACGACCCGCCGCAGCTCTTCCACCTTGCTCTCCGCCTGGACGTCGGCGGCCCGGTGTGCCAGCTTCACCAAGCGATCCAGCTCGGCGATCTCTTGGCGCAGTTCGTCCGGGCTCTCGGCCGCCGTCAGGCTGAGGAGCTTTTCTTCGAGTTCGGCCCGGCGGGCTTCGGTCTCGTCTTGGAGCGCTTCCAGATCTTCCTCATCCCATTCGGGCAATTCCTGTTCCAAAAGGAGCCTCTCCCACCTCTCCAGGGCCGCCCGGAGGCGATTGCGCCGGCGGATCAGGGACTCCTTGATCGCCGTGGTGCTGGACGCCATGCGCCGCTGGAGCACCGTGAGCCCCAAAGCGACGTTCCGGCTGCGACGGTCCCTCCTCCCCGAAACCCGGCCGTACCAAGTACGGACATAGGCGGTCACCTGATCGTAGAGTTCCCGCTCGATCTCGGTGAGGGGGACGGAAATGGTTTCCACCCGGCGGGGCTTGAAGAGCTTGCGACCTTGGAGGTCCTCCACTTGCTCCTTGGAGCGACGGAGCACGAAGGAAATTTCCTTGGCTTTGGCGGCGGCTTTCAGTTGCTCAGGATTGGCGAAAAGATGGGGTTCCAAAAGGGAAAGGAGCCTGAAGTAAGCGTAGTCGTCGCCCTTATGGGGTGTAGCGGTGAGGAAAAGGTAGTGGGTCGTCCTTGTGGCCAGGGTCTCGCCCAGGACGAAGCGGCGCGTCTTCTTCTCCTTGGTACCGGAACGGGATACGGAGAACTTGTGGGCTTCGTCCACGATCACCAGGTCCCACCTGCGATTGGCCAGAAGCTTCAGGTACCTTTCCTGTTTGGCGGTGTCCATCGACACGATGACGAAGGGATTTCGATCGAAGAACGCATCCGATAGGTAAAGGTCGCGGGGAATCGGGGTCAGGTCCTCGCGGAACCATTCCCGGAACTCCCGGCGCCACTGCTCGATTAAATGGGCCGGGACCACCAAAAGGAGACTCTTCAACAACCCGCGGGCCTTCAACTCCTTGACCACCAGGCCGGCCATAATGGTCTTGCCCAGGCCTGGGTCATCCGCGAGGAGGAAACGGATCTTGGGCAAGGGAAGGATATGCTTGTAGACCGCCTCCACCTGGTGGGGCAGGAGATCCACTTGTGTCACGCTCACGGCGTAGTGGGGGTCGAAGGTATAGGCCAGGGAAAAACGGATCGATTCGAGATAAAGCACGAACGGATCCCTCGTTTTCAGCGCCCGTTCGGTGAAGTCCTCGAACGGTTCGGGGAGGACCTCCAGGCGGTCGGCGAGCTCCTCGTGCGAGAGGATCAGGGATTCGGCTCTGCCCGTTTCGGGGAACCTGAGAACAAGGAGCAGTCGGTCTCCCTGTGGTTCGAGATGGAGTACCTCCGCGGGCTCCTCGAAGGGCTTGAGCTTTATACGCATTCCCCGCTTGAGCGCTTCCGAAGGATGGCCTTCCTTATCCATGCCATCGATGTTTTAGCGATCTCCTGGCGAATCGTCAAACCGCAGAGGGTGTGGGCGGGAAGGACACGGTGGGTTAAGCTTTCCCCGATGGAGGTGCTACGGGAAGCGTTCAAGCTCCTTTCGGCGGGGCCGATCTGCAATACCTGTCTGGGACGTCGGTATGCAAAGCTTGGAAAGGGGTTAAGCAATGCCGAGCGGGGTCAAGCGATCCGGGTGCTTTGGGCCATGGAAACCGGGGGCGAAGCCTCCGAGCCCGATCGCTGTTGGGTTTGTGAGGGGGCCCTTTTACGGGCGGAGGATCACGCCCAAAAGGCCCTTGAGGCCGTAAAGGACTATGAGTTCGAGACCTTCCTCTTCGGGGTCCGCCTTACTCCTTATCAGGAGGCGGTAGAAGATTTCCTAAGGAAACGGTTCCCCTCCCCCTGGGCCGAGCCCCTGCAACGCGACCTGAACCGGGCCTTTGGCCGAGCGTTCGAGAGGCTCTTGGCTTCCGAAGGGATGAAGGCCACCGTGGATTATTATCATCCCCACGTGCGGTTCACCGTGGATTTATGGAAGGGAAGTGTGGAAGTGTACATTGCGCCAGCCTATTTCTACGGGCGCTACCGGAAGCTCGTGCGGGGGATTCCCCAAACCCACTGGCCCTGCCGGGAGTGTCGCGGAAAGGGCTGTCCCCGCTGTAATTACACGGGAAAAATGTACCCCACGTCCGTAGAGGAACTGATCTTGCCCGTGTTTCTGGAAGCATGTGACGGCGAAGGGGGGCACCTCCACGGGGCCGGGCGAGAGGACGTGGATGCACGGATGCTTGGGCGGGGAAGGCCTTTCGTGGTGGAGGTGGAGCGCCCCCGGCGCCGTAGGGTTGATTTGAAAGCGGTGGCCGGGAGGATAAATGCGGGTGCGAGGGGGAAAGTGGAGGTTCTGGATCTCCGTCCCGCGTCCCCGGAGCTGGTGAGGAAAGTAAAAGAGCTCAAGGCACGGAAGCGCTACCTAGCTCGGGTTTCGCTGGCGGCCCCGGTAACCCAGAAGCAGCTTTCGGAAGCCCTTGCGGGATTGCGGGGGGAGATTCACCAGCGCACACCCATCCGGGTACGCCACCGCCGCGCCGATTTGGTGAGGGTTCGTCGCGTCCACGAGGCATCCGGGAGGCTCCTTTCCCCCACCGAAGCGGAAATAGAGGTCCTCTGTGACGGCGGCCTCTACGTGAAGGAACTTATCTCCGGGGATGAGGGTGGGACCCACCCGAGCCTCTCGGAACTTTTGGGGATAGAGGCCCGGGTGAGGGAACTGGACGTATTGGAAGTGCTGGACGACCTGTGAGCCTCGCATCTTTGGGGATCGGGGATACATTACAATTGTTCCAGGTCATGATCGTAACCCGAGCCTGACCAAAGTTTGACGCCGCAAGACGGAGATTCGCTTGGGGACGGATTTTCGGCGGCTATCATACGCGCATACCCACGTTCGCCCGAGGCGGTACCGCCGGGATGCCCGGTACACGCGCCCGGAAAGCTCGGTCCGCGCCAAATAGTGCTTGCCCTTTGCCTCCAAAGCGTCGCCTTCACCCCCTTCCCGAAAGCTCGCCCCTACCTCAAGTCCCTTGAGCCACCGCTCAAGTCTTGCCTCAAGGAGACCTGTATGTGCTGCGGTTGTGCGTGGAAGGAGATGCCGCGGAAGTACGGGGTATGTAATGGCATGGCGGAGGTTGAAGAGATGGCAGGAGGAGGGAGTATGGACTCGCATCTGGCAGGCGTCCCTCTCGAGCCTGGATTTGTGGTCGCGGGCGTTCCCCGGCGGCAGCTTAGTCCCGGCAAAAAGGGGAGAAGAGGTCGGATTGACCAAAGTGGGCAAGGGGACGAAGCGGATGTTGGTGGTGGATGGGAACGGGATTCCCCTGGCGCCCTCCATCTCCCGGGCCAGCCGGGCCGAGGTTGAGCTGGCCCAGGATTTTGGAACGGGTACCGCGGAGGAGCCGCAAAGGCCGGCGCAAATGGGCGGATGGGTAAGAGATGGCGGGTGGAGAGGACGTTCGCTTGGCTCGGCAACTTCAGGAGGCCGGTGGTCCGCTGGGAGAGGCTGGCCATGATGTGTGAAGCCTTCTGTACCTTAGCCTGTATCATCATTCGCTTGAGGGAACTTACACCACCAACCCGGTGGAGTCGGTGAACGCGGGGATAGAGCTGATGAGGCTCGAGCTGGGAGGGCATTTCCCGTCGCGGCAGGCCCTGGAGGTGAACCTGTTCATCCAGGTGGTGAACCTACAAAGACCGATGGTGGAGGCGACCGGTCCCCACGGTGAGGGCCAAAAGCTACGAGCTTCTGCAGATCTTCGCCCTGAAGTACGAGCTTGCCGACGAACGTGCTCGCCACTCGTCGTCTGAAGGGGGGATCCCCTGGCCACGGTGACCGGGCCCTTGGGCCGCCGCTACTTTAGCTCGCTATTACCCCCGACACGGGAAGCGATCGCCTGGGGTATCACCGATCCTCCCCACACCCCGGGGACCTCATCACCCCGCCCTGTGGCCTTTCGCCCAAGTTTCACGATCATGCTGATCCGGAGCGCGTGCTCATGACGCTCCTGGCCGCGGAAGATTCGGTGGGTTCCGGACGTTGAGGCCCGGCGAACAAGCCCATTTGTCGCGAAAGTTTGCTCCCCTTTTTGGACATCTGTCCGTGAAGGGGGCGACAAACCCACCTCACCCACAACCCATCTTCCCGTGTTTCCAATTGAGCTTCTCCGTAGGCTCTCCCAGAAGCCCGTGAGAAAGGAGGGGGTTGTGGATATGAAGAGGATCCTCATGCTGGCCCTGGTGGGGGCGCTCCTCGGGTTCCTCGCCCTGGCTCAGGAAGAGGAACCCGCGGAGGCCAACCTCCCGGCGGCCGAGGAAGAGATCACCGTCATGGAATCCGCCTTCGGCGAGGTGGTGGAGTTCTTCTCAGCCTTCATCGCCGAACTCAAGGGCGCCATCGCGGCGCTAAATGCTGAGGACGAGGAGCTCAACGCCAAGTACCAAGCCCTGGCGGTGCAGCTCAAGGACGCGGAGGCCAAGCTCATCCAGCTCAAGATGGTCTGCGACCAAGTCCCCGGCCTCTCGGACCGGGTGGCCGCGGTAGAGGAGACCATGAAGAGCCTCGCCGACGCCCTGTCCTCCCATTCCGAGAAGATCGCCGATCTCACCGCTCAGCTGGAAAAAGAGGTCAAGGATTTGCTGGAGCAGCTCTCGGCGCAGGTGGCCGACCACGAGAAGCGCATAAAGCGCCTCGAGGACCAAGACCTCGGGCATCTGCAGCGGCGTGTCCTGGCGCTGGAGCAAGCGGTGCAGGCCCTTCAGGCAAAGATCGAGAACAACCGCGCCAAGATCGAGGGTTTCGAGGCCTCATTGGCCGACCTCTCGGCGCGGATCGGTTCCCTGGAGGCGCAGATGGCGACCCTGAGCGATGGGTTCGTCTCCGGGGACGAATTCGGGTCCTTCAAGGCAGAGACCGAAGCAAAGCTGCAGGAGCTCCAGGGAGCCCTGGGCGGAGCGCAAGGTATGGCGATCTTGGCCCTTCTGATAGCCATTGGGTCCTTGGCTTACATGTTCCTCGGCGGTGCGGGAGGTTGACGGAAAACGCGGGGAGGGGAAGCTTTTTCCCTCCCCGTTTTGCTGCCACGCGCCCTAAACGTTATAGTCATTACCTTGGTGAGGAGGTTGGGCTATGGAAAGGCCCGATGGCATTGGCCGGGTAGATAAGGGCGATCTCAAGGGGTCAACCGCCCCTTACCGCTTTTTTTCGGCCCACGAAAAGGGCTCAAGCCTAAGTGCCCAAGAACCCATGCCGATACCTCGGTTGCCCCACAAAGAGCGATGAGGACTTACATCAAGAACCTCACCATCCGGGGGTTCAAGTCCTTCGGGAAGCGGGTGTCTATCCCGTTTTATTCCGGGTTCACCGCCATCGTGGGCGAGAACGGCACCGGCAAGTCCAACATCCTTGACGCCATCACCTTCGTGATGGGGTCCCGCTCCCGAGCCCTGCGGGCGGGGAAAATCGAGCATCTCCTCTATACCAGTCCCAAAGGAGAGACGGTCCCCGAGGCCGAGGTCTCCCTAACCCTGGATAACTCCTCCGGCGCCTTCGACGAGCTCCTCCCCGCACACGCCGACGAGGTGGTCCTCTCCCGGCGCATCACCCCCTCCTCCTCCACCTACCGCATCATGGGCAAGGTGGTCCCGGCCGGCCAGGTGGAGCGTTTCCTTTCCCTTGGGGGAATAGAACCTGGGGGCTATTACATCGTGGAGCAGGGGATGGTCACCGAGGTCCTGGAACGCTCCCCACGCCGGCGCCGGGAGCTCATCGAGGAGGTGGCGGGGATCGCCGCCTACGAGGAGCGGAAGGCCAAGGCCATTGCCGAGCTGGCCCAGGTGAAGGAACGCCTGAACGCGTCCCGGATCCTGCTCGCCGAGCGGCGCCGACACCTGGTGGAGCTCCACCGCGAGCGGGAGGCGGCCCTCAAATTCCGGGAGCTCGAGGGGGAGCGGGACCGGGTCCTTGCCACCCTAAAGTACCTGCGGTTCAAGGAGCTTAAGGAGGCGGAGGCCAAGGCCCGGGAGGAATTGCGCCGCCACAAGCGGGAGGCGGAAAGGCTCGCGAAGGAAGTGGATGAGCTTGACCACAAGATCGAGGCCCTGGAGTGGGAGCTGAAGGAGCGGGAGGAGGTCACCGACGAAGGCGGCGAGGGGGAGGTCCTGCGGCTCGTACAACGGGTGGAGCGGCTGCGGGGGGAACTTGCCGCCAAGGAGGCCGAGGCCAAGGCGAAAGAGCGCGAGATACGGTCCCTGGCGGAGGCCCTGGAGGAGATAAGGCGCCTCTCTCCCCCGGCGCGCCGCGTCCCCGAGGCGGTCCAGGAGATCCTTTCGTTGGGCTGGGACGGCGTCATCGGGATGCTGGGGGAGCTGGGGGAGGTGGACCAGGAACTGGAAGTGGCCCTGGAGGCGGCTTTGGGAGGACACGCCCACGATATCGTCGTCTCCACCCGGGACGTGGCCCTGGAATGTGTGCGCTACCTCAAGGAGAACGAGATCGGTCGCGCCCGGTTCCTCCCCTTGGACAAGCTCTCTCCCCCTCCCGTCTCCCCCAAGGCGACGGAGCTCTTGGGCCGCGAGGGGGTCCTCGGGCTTTTGGTGGAGCTTCTGCGCTGTGAGGAGAAGGTGCGCCCCGCGTTCCAGTATGTGCTTGCGGACACGGTGGTAGTGGAGTCCCTAGAGGTACTGCGGGACGTATTGGGGGTGCGGGCGGTGAGCCTGGATGGGGATTTGCTCGAGCGGGGCGGGGCCATCACCGGGGGGTTCCGCCGGAAGCGGGGGCAAAGGGCCCCGGATATCGCGGGCCGGACGGCCCAGATCGAGCGCCTGCGGGAAGAGCTTACTCGGCTCCAGGGGGAGATCGCCCGCCTCCGCCGGGAGACCCTCGAAGCCGAGGAGGAGCTCCACCGGGCCAGCCTCCGGCAGGCCCAACGCAAGAAGACCCGGTCCGTGAAAGAGGAAGAGATCGCAGGGCTCAGGGAGCGGCGGAAGGAGCTCTACCGGGCCCTGGAGCGGGCCCGAACCATGCACGCCCGCTACGAGCGGGAACTGGGGGAGATCCAGGGAAAACTGGCCGCCATCGGCGAGGCCCCGGAACCGGAGGAGCCGGCCGAGGGCTCCATCGGCGCCCTCCAGACGCGGCTCCGGGAGTTGGAATCCCAACTCTCTTCGTTCGGGCCGGTGAACATGCGGGCCATTGAGGAATATGAGGCATACCTTGCGGAGTTCCAGGCGTTCAAGGAGAGGGTTCAGACCCTTGAGCGGGAAAAACGGGAGATCGAAACCCTGATCGCCGATATCGAGCGGAAGAAGCGGGAACGGTTCCTCTCCACCATGGAGGCGGTCTCGGCGGAGTTGGATCGGCGGTTCAAGCAGCTCTTCGGGGGCGGGGAGGCGAAGCTTTCCCTGGAGGACCCCGAGGACCTCTCCTCGGGGCTTTTGATCCGGGCCCGGCCCCCGGGAAAGGAACCCAAGCTCCTGGACGCCCTTTCGGGCGGGGAGAAGACCCTGGTGGCGATCGCTTTTATCCTCGCGCTTTCTGCGGGGAGACCCGCCCCCTTCTACCTCTTCGACGAGGTGGACGCCGCATTGGACAAGCCGAACTCGGAGCGGCTGGCGGGGTTATTGCGGGAGATCGCCCGGGAGGGCCAGGTGATCGTGATCTCCCACAACGAGGAGCTCATCCGGCATGCCGACCGGGTATACGGGGTCACCATGCGGGGCGGCTCCTCGCACGTCCTGGCGGTGGAGTTGGTGGGAAATGCGCGTTGAGATATCCCCGGAACGGCTGGCACGGGCGGATTGGGAAGGGGTTCTGCGGGCCCTGACGGCCGATATGGATCCCTGGGACATCGACATCGTGGAGCTCGTGCGGCGGTTCCGGGAGTACCTCCTCCGGGCGCAGGGGCTGGAGCTCGAGGTCCCCGGAAGGATGGTTTTTGTGGGGGCGGTGCTCTTGCGCCTCAAGTCCGAGATCCTGCGGGAGCTCAATGGCCACGACGGAAACGGCAACGGAAACGGGAATGGGCACGGGGAGGTGGAGATCCTGTCGGCGGCCGCGGAGGAAGCGGATTTCCTCCCCGAGGAGGGGGTATACATCGCCCCGGAATTGCGGATCCCCGTAGTGCGGCGCCCCCGGCGGAAGGTGACCCTGGCGGAGTTGGAGCGGGCCCTCAAGGCCGCTTTGGCCCAAGAGAAGCAAAAAAAGGAGCGTACTCCCCGTAAGCCCAGTGGTCCCGGGGTGCCGGTGCCGGAAGGGGAGTCCTTCAGTGTCCGGGCCAAGCGCCTCTTTACACGGCTCCTTTCCTTGGTCAATGGGAAGCGCGAGATCCCGTTTCGGATGCTCCTTTCCGGAGAGGAACCGGGGGAGGTGGTGGCCCGGTTCATGGAGCTCCTGCACCTGGATGCCCAGGGGAAGGTGGTGCTGACCCAACGGCGTTTCCTGGGGGAGCTCTTGGTGCGGGTCCCTGGCCATGGGCGTGAGCGTAAAGGCCGCCGTTGAGGCGGCGCTCTTCGTGGCCACAAAGCCCTTGTCTCTGGAGGAGCTTTCCCGGGTCCTGCGTTTCCCTGAAGAGGAGATCTATTCCGCATTGGAGGAGATCGCGGCGGAACTAGAGCGGGAGGGGAAGCCCTACCGGGTGGCCAAGAAATCCGGGGGATATCTTCTGGAGTTGCGGGAGGAGTATGCGGAGCTGGTACGCCCCTTTGCCCCCAGGGGAGACATCCCCGAGCCGGTCCTGCGGACCCTGGCCTTGATCGCCTACCGGGGCCCCATTACCCAGGCGGAGGTGGTCAAGATCCGGGGGCAGCGGGCCTACGCCCATATCCGGGAGCTGGTTGACCGGGGGTTCGTGCGGGCGGAGCGGAAGGGCTCCACCAAGGTCCTGGAGGTGACGGAGGGGTTCCTGGAGTACTTCGGTCTCGAATCGCCCGAGGATTTCCGCGCCTGATCGGGCTCTGTTAAAAACGGGGGTTCTCCTTTTGGGCAAACTTCCTGTGGTGAAGGACCATGAAAGGAGAACCCCGGCTGAGTTTCAGGAAATTGGGGCACCTTCTCAAGGCCAAGGGGATCATGGGAAAGCACCACGTCCCCCTCTGGGAGATAGCTTTGGGGCTTGTGCTTTATCAGCCGGGCTTGAGTTTCAGAAAGACGGCGGAGGTACTGGACCTTTTGGGGAAGGAGGTGAGCCATGTGGCGGTGTGGTATTGGAACAAGAAGGTTGGGGAGGCGGGGATCAAGCTCTACCAAGGCCCCCTCCCACCGGTTATTGTGGTGGACGAGACCTGGGTGAAGGTGGGGGGAAAGGAAGCTTGGATTTATGTGGCCCTGGATCCCCGCACCCTGAAGGTGATTTACCTTGAGCCTTTCTTTGTG
>JAGGWU010000053.1 GCA_021163465.1 Candidatus Bipolaricaulota bacterium | reverse complement strand
GGGTGGGACGCGGTGGGGAAGCTGCTCGTTGTATACGTGCTGGGGGCGGGGACCCTCCTCCTGTTGAGGTGGCGGCTGAACCTCCTCAGCCTGGACGAACGGGAGGCGGCGGCGCTGGGGGTGAACGTGACGCGGTTGCGCACCTGGGTGATCCTTGTGGGAACCCTGCTCGTGGCCTCCGCGGTCTCCCAGGCGGGGATGATCGGGTGGATCGGACTTATCACACCCCACGCGGCACGGGCCCTAACCGGGCCCGATCACTCCCGGGTGCTGCCCGCCTCGATGCTGATGGGTGCCGGCTTCCTGGTGCTGTTGGACCTCCTTTCCCGGACCCTCATGAGGAGCGAGATCCCCTTGGGGGTCCTCACGGGGATCGTGGGGGCCCCGGCCTTCCTTTTGCTTTTCATGAGGCATCTAGCCCGGGGCGGAGGATGGAGATGAAGCTTTCGGCCCACGGGGTCTCATACGCCTATAGGCCAGGGGTACCGGTTTTGCAGGGGATTTCCCTGGAACTCGGGGCGGGGAAGGTATATTTCCTCCTGGGGCCGAATGGTTCGGGCAAGACCACGCTGCTTGAGTGCCTTTGTGGCCTCAGGGCTCCGCAAGGGGGGAGGATTTCGTTGGGTGACCGCGACCTATATGCCCTTCCCCCAATGGAGCGGGCCCGGGCCATCGCTTATGTGCCCCAGATCCACCGCCCGGTTTTCGGATACCGGGTACTGGAGGTGGTGCTCATGGGACGGGCACCCCACCTCGGCCTCCTCTCCACCCCCGGGCGGCGGGACCTCGACATCGCGTTCGCGGCCCTGGATGCGGTAGGGCTTTCCAAGCTTGCGGACCATGTTTATACGGAGCTTTCCGGGGGGGAGATGAGGCTCGTCCTCATCGCCAGGGGCCTCGCCCAGGAGGCCAGGTTCCTCCTCCTGGATGAGCCCGATGCCCACCTGGATCCGAAACACCAACACGGGATCCTGAGGCTTGTGCGGGGGCTCGCGGCTGAAGGGCTTTCCCCGGTCCTCACCACCCACAACCCCAACAACGCCCTCCTCTACGCCGATAGCGTGGCCATCCTGAGGAGAGGTCTCCTTGTCGCCCAGGGGCCGCGGGACGAGGTATTGACACCTCGGAACATCTCCATCGCCTATGGGATGGAATTCGAGCTTATAGGTGGGAACCAGGGCCTCAAGGCCTTCGTCCCCGTTCAGGGAAGGAGCTCAAGGAGCGATTTCGGTGTCAACTGAAGTGGGTTTTCCAGGGAGAGGGCTTTCCCGATCCGGGAAAGTGCAGCTGCTGCGGCGAAGGGAAGGAAGGGGTCATCGGGAAAAAAGCGGGGATCCACTACCCACTCCACCCTAATGTGGAGCGCGGCGAGGGCCTGCTCCCACGCCTCCGGTGCAACGAGGTCTTCCGGTGCGGCATAACTTGGGTGCAGCAAGAGAAAAACCTTCCCCACGTGCTCCTTTCGTAAGAACTCTAGGGCAAACTCAAAGGAATCACGGGTATTGAACACAAGGTGCAGCGGTGCAATCCCGGTCCTTTTGCAGAAACGGGCATCCATGGTGGTGAAGCAGTCGAGGATGGCGAATCCTTCACGTGCTCCGGCAGCGCGATAGGCCCGGTATGCCAAGGTGGAGTAACACTCCGGGTGCGAAAACGCCAGACGCAGCACCCGGAAGCCACGTGCCCGGGCGAACCCCTCCGTCGCAAGGACAAAGGGCTCCGGGGTTCCCCACTCCGACTCCCGCCGCTTCTCGGGCGTCCCGGGCGGAGGAAAGCAACGGAGGTACCCCTCAGGGGATACGCCCCCAAGCCCCCCGATTTGGAGCCAAACCCCGGGGCAGAGCTCCGCCTGGGGCCATGTATAGGTGTCCTCCGCGATCACGATCGTACCTCCGGGCCTGAGGTATCGCCCGATGAAGTTCCGATAAGCCTCGGGGAGGTCCAGGGCGCGCACGCGGAACAAAGCAGCGTTGGTCACGAGATCCCGGTCGTGGAGGGGATCGTAATGGACTATCACCTCGACCTCGGCCCCCCGCTGCATCCCCCGGAGGGCGACCTCGGCGGTGGCAATGTAGGCGTCCATGTCGTCGGGATCGATCCGGTGGCGGACGCCCAAAAGATAGCCTGGGGGAAGAAGGGGAGCTCCAAGCAACGCCGCCAAGTGGGCGGTGCCCCCACTAGGGTCGCCGATGACGACGGTGTCATATCGCCGCTTCGGGTAACGGGCGATGTAGTGGGAAAAAGGCTGTAGGGGATCCCAGGAATCGAACGCGGAAAGGGGGTAGCCCAATGAGAAGGACATCCCCCAACGGATGAGGGAGAGGCGCCACTCCCGGGGGAGATAACGCAAGAACCAAAGGAACGGGGCGGCTGCTTGGGGGTAAGGTTCCAAAAGGCCTCGGCTAGAAGCGCCCAAGGCCCTGGCCACCTCTCCCACCGCGCGCGCCGCGGAATCGAACGGAAGTGGCTCATGCTCCGCCGCTTCGGCGATAAAACACAAGAGAAACAACGCTCCCCACCATATCCTCATTGCGCTTCATCCACCTCCAACTGGCCTCTGTCCTCTTATTTGGGTGAATGTTACTATCTGTATGCCCTAGAAATGAACCAGGAACTTGCGGTAGGATCAAGGGAGAGGTGTACCCATATGGGTTCCGACGGAAGGGATGACCTAAAGGGCTTACGTATACGCAATGTGCGGAAAGAGGAACTCAAGCGGCTCGTGCCCCTCTATCTTGAGGCATACCGCGGCCTCGAAGAGTATGCCGAACATGGCCACGACGATGCCGAGGATTACCTTGAATGGCTTTACGCTACATGTCCCGAGGGCTTCTTTGTGGCCGAATTAAATGGAGAGATCGTGGGGTTTCTGGCTTGCAATCCCCGGTGGCGGGGCCCCGACGATCGTCCTACTTGCGAGATCCACGAGATCGTGGTCTCCCCACAACATCGGCACAAAGGGATCGGGCGCAGACTCATGGACCGGGCCCTCGCCCTGGGGGAACGCCGGGGTTGTCCCACCGCTACCCTGTGGGTGGGACGGAGGAACTCCCGGGCCCTCGCGTGGTACAAGAAGCTGGGCTTCGAAGTGGTGGGATCTTGGGGGCGTTGGCTCCGGATGCGCAAGCCCCTTGGTTCCCATGAGCCGGTAACATGAGCAAGTTTAGGCTCGCCCTGGCTCAACTCAATCCCACAGTAGGGGATTTCACGGGAAACCTGCGTAAAGCTCAGGAGGCCCTTAAGATCGCGCGCCAAAAGGGCGCGCGCATCTTGGTCCTCCCTGAGCTTTTCCTATTGGGCTATCCCCCGAGGGACCTCCTTTACCGTCCCGAATTCCTTGCCGCCGCCAAAGAGGCCTTTACGAAATTGCAGGAGGAGACCACGGGGATCGCCGTTATCGTAGGGCATATCGCCGAAGGTGACTCCCGCGACGCGAACCGCGCCGATCCCTCGGCCGCGGCCTTCGGGGCAGCTCATGCTCTTTACAACGCTGTTTACCTCTTGGCCGAAAGGAAAGTCCTGGGGTACCAAGCGAAGGCAAAGCTCCCTTCCTTCGACGTTTTCGAGGAGGAAAGGTACTTCGTTCCCGCAGATAAGGTAGCGGTGTTGGAATGGGAGGAGCTTAGGTTGGGGCTTTCGGTGTGTGAGGATTTCTGGTACGAGGAGGGAGTTATCGCCCAAGAGATCGAAGCCGGGGTTGACCTGCTGGTGAACGTTTCCGCGTCCCCCTATTTCCGGGGTAAGCCCTCCATCCGGTGGGGGCTGGGGAAGCGTTGGGCCATCCGGGCCGGGGCCCCTGTAGTGTACGTCAACCTAGTGGGGGGACAGGACGAGCTCGTTTTCGATGGCCACTCGTTCGTGATACGCCCAGACGGGGCTTTCCTCCTCTCTGCTCCGGGTTTTGCGGAAGGGATTTTTACCTGTGATCTTGCGGGAGATCCCGTGGACCCTCCGGCCGAGGAGGGGATGGCCGAGGTTTATCGGGCCATCGTCCTGGGGATCAAGGATTATTTCGAAAAAAACGGCTTGAAAGGGGCGGTAGTGGGGACCTCAGGGGGCATAGATTCGGCGGTGGTCCTCGCCTTGGCCGTTGCGGCCTTGGGCCGGGACAGGGTGCGGGCCGTCTTCCTGCCCGGTCCATATACCACGGAGGAGTCCCGGAGAGGAGCACGGAAGGTTGCCGAAAACCTGGGGGTAGAACTGAGCGAAGTTTCCATTGTCGAGGTCTATGATTCGGTTGTGAAAGCCCTGAGCGGGGTCTTGGATACATCCGGGGTGGTGGGGGAAAACATTCAGGCGCGGATCCGGGGGCTGCTCTTGATGGCCTTTGCCAATTCCCTGGGATACGCCGTGCTCTGCCCCGCTAACAAATCGGAGATCGCCGTGGGCTACAATACCCTTTACGGCGACACCGTGGGGGCATTAGCACCCATCGGGGATCTCCTGAAGGAGGAGGTTTACAAGCTTGCCCGCTGGATAAACGAATCGGCAGGAAAGGAGCTCATCCCCAGATCGGTGATGGAAAGGCCCCCGACCGCCGAGCTTCGTCCCGGGCAACGGGACGACCAGGACCTCCCTCCCTACCCCCAACTCGATCCCCTATTGCGGGCGTACTTGGTGGATAACTTACCCTTACAGAGGTTGCTGCGCTCCTTCCCCAAGACCCTGGTTCGGGAGACGATCAGGCGAATTCATCGTTCGGAGTACAAAAGGAAACAACTTCCTCCTACCCTCAAGGTTTCCCCCAAGGCCTTCGGGATTGGCCGCCGTTACCCTCTGACCTACTCCTTCCGAGAGATATAGGCCGTAGTGGACCCCAAAAGTTGAATAGATTTCAGGCCATTTTAGAGGGTGTTCCAGCGGTTTCCCTGGGCTCGGGACATGAGCTCATGTCCGAAGCTCAGATGGAGTTATTGCGTAGAGCCTCTTTGATCATATGATTACTGCGGCATCGCCATGAAGCGTGTGGGGACGGCGGATCTCCCCCTACATTGGGGACAGGCACCGCGGTGGCTCTTTCGGAGAATGGCGGCCCTCTCGGAGGCCATTCTGTGGGCGTTGGTCGATTCCTTCGGGACCAAAGGGGTCTTGGAGCGGCTGTCGGATCCCTATTGGTTCCAGGCCCTGGGCTGCCTTCTCGGCTTCGACTGGCACTCCAGCGGCCTCACCACGACCACCTGCGGGGCCCTGAAGGAAGCCCTGAAGCGCATAGGCAGCGAGTTGGGCCTTTTCGCCGCCGGGGGAAAGGGGGCTACCTCCCGGAGGACCCCCGATGAGCTGGCGCAGCTGGCGGGCGGGGCCGCGCTGGATCCGGAGCCCTTGATCTACGCCTCCCGGATGACCGCCAAGGTGGATTCCGCCTGTCTCCAGGACGGCTATCAGATCTATCACCACGTCTTCTTCTTCGACCGGGAGGGGCGTTGGTGCGTGGTCCAGCAGGGGATGGACCCCACAACCCGCATGGCCCGACGTTACCATTGGATCTCGGAAGGGCTTTCGAGCTTCGTGGAGGAACCACACAAGGCGGTGGTGGGGGAAAAGCGCCGGGAGGTCCTGAACTTGGTAGCAAGGGAAGCGGCCCCGGCCCGGGAGACGATCCCGGAGCTCGTGGCCCGGCCCCCGGAGGAGACCCTGGAAGAGCTTCGGCGGATCCCCACGTTGGTTATGCCCCACCGTCATCGGATCGTTTCCCCGGCCGACTTAAGCCCCAGGGGGATGCGGAAGGTCCTCCTTTCCCTTTACGAGCGGGCGCCACGGGACTTCCAGGAGGTGCTGGCCACGCCGGGTCTGGGGCCGAAGTCCCTGCGGGCGCTGGCGTTGGTCTCGGAGCTCATCTGGGGAGCACCGGCCTCTATCCGGGACCCGGCTCGGTTCGCCTACGCTCACGGGGGGAAAGACGGGACCCCCTACCCCGTGGATCGGGCCACCTACGACAAGACCATCGCCTCCCTCAGAAAAGCCATCCTTCAAGCGAAGGTAGGTCGCCGGGACCGGCTCGAGGCGCTGAGGCGGCTCCATCGTCTTTTCCCTCCAGGTCCGTGACCCTGTGGTACTGAACTTGAGACGTGTGAATAGGGAACGTTCCCCGCATATCCTCGTAGCCCCCCCTTAGTCTCAACAAGCGGTAGCTCCCGGAACCGCCACGGACCCTCTCCCGTACCGCCTCCCCCAGTGCCGACAAAACCCGTTGCGCATCACGGGTTCCGAACGATGCGGGATGAGAACACTACACTGGAGGGGGATGGTCCTTTCCGGGGAAGGAGGAGACCAAAAGCCGGATGCCACGGCCAAAACTTGACATCGAGCTCTTGGCCGTTTTAAAATGCGATTTGAGGAAATGGGAAGCTTGGGCCGCTTCTTTTGGTTATTGGTTAGGTGTAATTGTCTCTTTTGTGGCTTTGTTCCAGAGTTGTCCCACTATTTGCGCGATCGTCCAAAGGGAGATCGGTGCGTGGTCCCAAGGCCGGTGTCTAACCCCGCCTGTGAGACCGCCATTGTCCCGGCCTTCCTTTCCTTCAGTTTTTCAGGTGGTGGAAAGCAGCACAAACGGCCTGAAACCGAAGCAAAGGAGGGATAACGTGATGGAGGCGATCGAGGCCCATCTCCAGGTCCTCCGCGGGGAGGGGCGGGAAATCCCCGGGGAAGGGGAGGTATTGCTGGCCAAGGTGGAGGTC
>JAGGWU010000127.1 GCA_021163465.1 Candidatus Bipolaricaulota bacterium | reverse complement strand
TTCAGCTACAGTTGGCTCCTTTCCCGGCTCAAGGAGGCGGGGATCCACTTCGTCGTGCGCCTCAACACCGCCAAACATCCTACCTTCACCGACAAGGAAGGCCGAAGGAAGCATCTTTCACTGGCTCCCGGGGAGAAGGTGTTCCTGGAGGGGCTCCGGTACAAGGGGGAGGTGGAGGTGAACGTGGCCGGGGTATGGGAGCCGGGACATCCCGAACCCCTTTGGATCATCACCGATCTCGATCCCAAAGAAGCCCTCTCCATCTACCGAAAAAGGATGGCGATCGAGGAGATTCCGGGACCTCCATTCCGTGACGTGTAACGCGTGACGCGAAAAGTCTGTCACGCGTTACGCGTCACCCGTCACGGTGATCTCTCCCTGGGGCGAAACCACCACGTGGGCGCGGCGGTCGGCCCAGCACTGGACCACGATCCCCAAAGGCAACGAGGCTGGGTGCCGATGGGCGTACTCCACGTGCACCGCCAACACCGTGGTCCTCCCCCCGAGGCCCATAGGGCCGACGCCGAGGGCGTTTATCATCTCCTCGAGCTCCGCCTCCAGGGCCGCCACCTCGGGCTCGGGGTGGCGTTGTCCTACCGGCCGCAGTAGCGCCAGCTTCCCGAGCTTCAGGGAGAGATCGGCCCCGCCTCCGATGCCCACCCCCACTACCGTGGGGGGGCAGGGAAGCCCCCGGCAATTTGCGATGTGCTCCACCACGGCCTGTTTCACCCCGGGGATCCCCTTAGCGGGGGTGAGCATCACCAGCTTGCAACAGTTCTCCGAGCCTCCGCCCTTGGGGAGGAGGTGGATCTCGGCGGAATCCCCCGGGACGAGCTCCCAGGTCACGTAGGGGATGAAGCGGCCGGTGTTGTCGCCGGGATTCGCTTTGGTGAAGGGATGCACGGTGTTCGGCCGCAGCGGCACCTCCCGGGTCGCCCGACGTACCGCTTCGGGGATCGCCGTCCGCAGTTCCTCCAGGTA
The DNA here is from genome assembly GCA_021163465.1 of Candidatus Bipolaricaulota bacterium. GTDB lineage: Bacteria > Bipolaricaulota > Bipolaricaulia > Bipolaricaulales > Bipolaricaulaceae > UBA3571. The sequence continues at coordinate 2,082 of JAGGWU010000127.1, read as the reverse complement.
TGGAAACGCAGTCCCTACCCGCACGAAGAAGGTCTGCGTCCCCGTATCCTGGCAGATGGGGACCCCTTTGTCCTTGGCCAGGCGGACGTTCTCCAGGATCGCCTCCAGCTGCACCCGGGCCGGGCCCTCCTCCCGATCCCGGGCCGCCTCCAAGGCCCGGACCACGTCCGCCGGGAGCACGGTGGCCGCCTCCCGCAACGCCTCCACCAGCTTTCCCACCAGCTCTTCCTTCATTTCCCCCTCCATTGACCTCCCGTTACGCGTAACGCGTGACGCGTCACGGACCGAAGAGCTTTTCCACCTTCTTGTGGTAAAGTTCCAGGTACGTGGGCTTGCGGATATCCACGAATTTCCCGACGATGAATTCCTTCCCCACGATGACCTCCGCCTCCGCGGGATCGGCCCCGTGGCGGATCACGGCCTTCTCGGCGTAGTAACGCATCTCGTCCAGGGCGTCTCCCAAGCGGTTCCGGCGCCCGAAGTTGGTGGGGCAGGGTGAGATGATCTCGATGAAGTTGAACCCCGGGTGTTGCAAGGCTTCTTTGATCGACTCCTTGAGGCGCCGCGCGTGGAGGGTGGTCCAGCGCGCCACATACGTCGCCCCGGCCGAGGCCGCGAGGTACACCAGGTTGAAGGGGTGCTCGAAGTTCCCGTAGGGGGTGGTGGTGGTGCGGCCCCCCACCGGAGTGGTGGGTCCCACCTGCCCCCCGGTCATCCCGTAGTTGAAGTTGTTGACGCAGAGCACCGTAATATCGATGTTACGCCGGGCGGCGTGGATGAAGTGGTTGCCCCCGATGGCGAAGAGGTCCCCGTCCCCGGAGAAGACCACCACCTTGAGATCGGGCTTGGCGAGCTTCAGCCCCGTGGCGAAGGGGATGGCCCGCCCGTGGGTGGTGTGGTAGGAGTCCAGCCGCACGTAGCCCGCGAACCTCCCCGCGCACCCGATCCCCGAGACCACCGCCACCGAATCCGGATCGATCTCCAGCTCCTCCAGGGCATAGAGGAAGGAGGAGAGGGCGATCCCCAGGCCGCAGCCCGAGCACCAGATGTGGGGGAGGCGGTCGGTGCGCAGGTACTTCTCCGACGGGTGCCTGACGCCCGGAACGACCTCGGGCTTCGGCTTCGGTTTCGCCTTCACGACCGGCATTTTAGCACCTCCTCGATCCCGGCGAGGACCTCCTCTGGGGTGTGGATCCGTCCCCCGGCGTGGAAGACGCCCCGCATGGGAACCCGTCCGCCCGTGGCCCTCTCCACCTCGCGGTAGATCTGGCCCAGGTTGATCTCCACCACCACTATTCCCCCGACCCGCTCGGAAAGCTTCCGCAGGACCTCGTCGGGGAAGGGCCAGATGGTGATGAGCCGGAGTAACCCCGCTTTGATCCCCTTCTTTCGAGCGAGCTCCACCCCTCCCAGGGCCACCCGGGCCGAGATCCCGTAGGAGATCACCAAGACCTCGGCGTCCTCGGTCATCACCTCCTCCCACCAGGTGAACTCGTCCCGGAAGCGGAGGATCTTCTCGCACAGGCGCCGCACGAGCCTATCGTGGGCCTCGGCGTCCATGACCGGATATCCGCGTTCGTCGTGGGTGAGGCCGGTGACGTGGATGCGGTACCCCTCCCCGGCACAGGCCATGGGCGGGACCAAGTCCTCGTCGGGCTCGAAGGGGAGGAACTCCTCCGGCGCTACCTTCGGCTTTTTGCGTGGGGCCACCGGTACCTCCTCCGGGATCTCCACCCGCTCGTACATGTGCCCCACCACCTCGTCGGTCATGAGGAGGACCGGGGTCCGGAACCGCTCGGAGAGCGCGAAGGCCTTCACCGTGAGGTCGAAGGCCTCTTGGGGCGACCAGGGGGAAAGGGCGATGATCTCGTAGTGTCCGTGGGAACCCCACCGGGCCTGCATCATGTCGCCCTGTCCCACCAGGGTGGGAAGCCCGGTGGATGGGGCGCCCCGCTGGACGTTGGCCACCACACAGGGGGTCTCGGTCATGACCGCAAGGCCGATGTTCTCCACCATCAGGGAGAAGCCGGGGCCGGAGGTGGCGGTCATCGCCTTGGCCCCGCCCCACGCGGCCCCCACCAC
>JAGGWU010000029.1 GCA_021163465.1 Candidatus Bipolaricaulota bacterium | reverse complement strand
TGGCCGGCCTTTGGGAGCCGGGACACCCTGAGCCCCTCTGGGTCATCACCGATCTCGATCCCAAAGAGGCCCTCTCCATTTACCGAAAAAGGATGGCGATCGAGGAGAGCTTCCGGGGCCTCCATTCCGTGACGTGTAACGCGTGACGCGTGACGGGTTTTGTTGGTGCTGGGGGAGGTGTTGAGGGAGATGATCTTCGGCAAGTCCAAAAAGTACCGGCTCTGCTCCGGGCTGTTCGTGTTGCTGAAGCTCAAGGTGAAGGTGGGCCTGGAGGACGTAGGGAAGATCGCGGAACACGCCCTCTCCTCGTTTCCCCAGCTAGCTCTCTCACCTGTCCCAACTCATGTCTGAAGCTCAGTTCCTCTAACTTGACCGAACTTTCGCGGCCCGATAAGATAAATTAAGATTCCCGGATAGCTCAATAGGCAGAGCAGCCGGCTGTTAACCGGCGGGTTGGGGGTTCGAGTCCCCCTCCGGGAGTTAAGTTTTTGTGCTACAACGGATCTTGGGCCGTTCATTCAATGAGGCCCAACGCTTGCCAATCCAATGGCCGGGAGTGCCCGGCCCGGGGCAGAAGATGAAGGAAGAATTCCACGTTTCCCGCTGGGCCTAAAAGGGGCGAACGGATCGCCCTCGCCACCGACCAGTGTAGCCTCTCCTCGGCAAAGCGAACGATTTCCACGATGACCTCCCGGTGTACGGAGGGATCCCGTACTACCCCGCCTTTTCCCACCTTCTCCTTTCCGGCCTCGAACTGGGGTTTTACCAGGGCAATTACATCCCCCTCCGGCCCCACTATATCCACAAGGGGAGGAAGGACGAGCTTCAAGGAAATGAAGGACACATCCACCGTGACCAAATCCACCGGCTGGCCGACGTCCTCGGGCCGAAGGTATCGGGCGTTTATCCCCTCCTTTACCACCACTCGGGGGTCGTTCCGGAGCTTCCAGTGGAGGAGGCCCTTTCCCACGTCGAGGGCGTAAACCTTGGCAGCACCGTGTTGCAGGAGACAATCGGTGAACCCCCCGGTGGACGCGCCGATGTCCAAGCAGACCTTCCCCGTCGGGTTTATCTCAAAAGCACGGAGGGCCGCTGCTAACTTCTCCCCTCCCCGGGAGACGTACTTGGGCCCTTTTTTGACCTCTATCGGGGCATCTTCCGGGACCAAGGTTCCGGGCTTATCCAACCTCTTTTTTCCGACATAAACGCGACCAGCCCGGATCAACGCTTGCGCTTTGGCGCGGGACTCCACCAGTCCCCGTTCCACCAGAAGCCGGTCCAGACGCTTCCTTCCCCGTTTCAACCCCGGACTTTCGCTCGCGCCTCCTGATAGAGCTTCAGCCCTTCTTTGAGGAGTTCACATGCACGTACCAGATCATCACAATTCAATACATAGGCGATGCGGGCTTCATCGCGGCCCAGGCCGGGGGTTTTGTAAAACCCCTCCCCGGGGGCGAGCATGACCGTTTCCTCCCCTGGGAAGTCAGTAAGCATGAACTTTACGAAGTCCTCGGCATCGCCCACCGGAAGGCCGAGGATTACGTAGAAGGCCCCTTCGGGCTCCCGGAACACCACCCCGGGGATTTTCTTGAGCTCGGAGCACAGTACGGCTCGACGGCGCCGGTACTCCTCCACCATCCCCTCTATGATCCCGCGGCGGTGGGGATGGGACATAAACGCTATGAGCCCGTACTGTTCCATAGTGGGCGGGGAGAGGCGAGCCATGGCGCAGCGTTTTGCCCCGGCCATGATCTCCGGGCTCTTGGAAACGAGGGCACCGATCCGTGCGCCACATGCCGAAAGTCGCTTGGAGATCGAGTCCACCATAATGGTCCGGTCGTGGACCTCGGGGAAGGAAAGGATCGGGATGTATCTGCCCTCGTAGACGAATTCACGATAGACCTCATCGGCGATCAGGAAAAGGTCGTGCTCCAGTGCCAGCTCCACCAACATCTCTATCTCGGCCCTGGTGTAAACGGTTCCCGTGGGATTCCCCGGATTGGAAAAGAGAATCGCCCTGGTGCGCGGAGTGATCAGGCGCTCGATCTCTTCCTTCGGGGGAAGGTGGAAGCCCTCCTCCCTATATGTGGTAATGGGGATGATCTCCACTCCTACCAGCCGCGAAAACCCGTTGTAATTGGGGTAAAAGGGCTCGGGAACCAGAATTTGGTCTCCTGGATCACACGTTACGTTCAGGGCAAATAGAACGCCTTCGGAACCCCCCTGGGTAATGATTATCTCGTCGATCTCTAGCTCCAAGCCCCAATCGGCGTAGTAGCTCTGCATCGCCTCCCGGGCTTCCCGCAGGCCCTGAAAGGGGGAATAAGCGACCACTTTCACGGGGGCCTCGCGGATCCCCCGCATAAAGGGTTCCGGGGTGGGGATGTCCGGTTGACCTATATTCAGATGGTAAACCTTCTTTCCCCGCCGCTTCGCTTCATCCGCCAAGGGAACAAGGCGGCGGATGGGCGAAGTGGGGGCCTGGGCTGCACGCGCGGATATCTTAGGCATACTTTAGTACCCACACCTCCTTCTCCTCCGGAAGCTTGTCCTTCGTGACCTCCACTTCCGAGGTATCGAGACGCTTGACCGGAAATTCCACCAGGGCAAGGAACTCGTCCACCGGCTCGATGGGCCAATCCTTGACCAACTCGGTCTTGAAGTGCATGGGAACGATGATCTTAAGGTTGGGAAGAAGCCTTATTGTTTCCAAGGCTTCTTTGGGTCCGATGGTGTAATAACCTCCCACGGGGATCAGCGCCACTTCCGCATCCTCCAGGGGACGTTGTTGCTCTGCCGAGATCACGTGGCCAAGGTCGCCGAAGTGCACGAGGGTAACCCCATCTACGCTCAACCTGTAGATGGTGATCCTTCCCCGGTCCTTACCCCCTTTCTCATCATGGTAAGCGGGGATCCCGCGGATCTTAATCCCTTTTTCTTCCCACTCGCCGACCCCACGTATGATTCGGGGGTTCCCTTTAACCCGGTGCACGGCGTTGTGGTCGAAGTGATCGTGGGTGGAAAGGACGAGGTCGGCCGGTCCCTCCGGGGCTTTATAAGGCAGTGATTCATCATAAGGATCGATGATTATCACTGTTCCGTTGCTTGCTTCGATCCGGAAACAAGCGTGTCCAATCCACTGGAGCTTCATGGAGATCACCTCCAGCATTTTTTAACCCAAACGATGGGAATTTGGCAAGCGGGACAGCGCCCGGCGGACGAGCCGGTCCACCAACTCTCCGTAGGAAATCCCGGCGGCGGCGGCCATCCGGGGAAAGGTCGACATCTCCGTCATGCCGGGAAGGGTGTTCACCTCCAGGACATACGGCACCCCTTCGGGGGAAAGGCGGATGTCCACCCGAGCGAAATCCCGACAACCCAGGGCCGTAAAGGCCCTTTGGGCTACTTCCTCCACTGCCTCCCTCTCCGACGGGGAAAGCTTGGCTGGACAGATGAACTCACACTCGCCCGGGGTGTATTTGGCGGCCCAATCGAAAAGTCGTTCTTTCCCTTTGGGACGGAGTTCAAGTATGGGGAGCACCATCGGACCTTTTCCATCTTCCAAGAGACCGGCTGTGAGCTCACGGCCCGGGATGAATTCTTCCACCAATACGTCCCCGTACCCCGCCGCCACTTCCCCCACTGCTTCCGCAAGCTCATCCCGGTCCTTGGCGAAGTGGAGGGCCACACTGGAGCCCTGAGCCCGAGGCTTTACCACAAACGGTGGATCCAAGTCCGTAAGCGCCCGCTCCAAGGCCTCTGAGACCCTGTCGGCCTCTATGAGCACACACCGTGGGCTGGGAATGCCTTTGGCCGCGAAGAGACGCTTGGCTTCGTACTTGTCCATGGCCAGGGCCGAGGCCAGGGGGCCTGAGCCCACATAGGGTTTCCCCAGAAGATCCAAAAGGAGCTGGAGCGTCCCATCTTCACCCGGACCCCCATGGATGATGTCGAACACTACGTGGTACGGAGCGAGCTTTTTGGGAAGTCCATCGTAACCTTCGATCTCCAAGAGCTCCACATCCCAGCCGCGCTCCAAAAGGGCGCTATATACTCCTCTTCCCGAGCGCAGGGAAACCTCTCGCTCCGGCGAGTCACCGCCACAAAGGACAACAATGCTCTTCTTTCCTTTCACACCCATACCGTGGTGATATCCCAACGTGAAGCATTCCACAAGTTTTGCGCAAACACAGGCGACGATGTCCACGCCATTTCTGCCGAGCCTGGGACATGAAAAGGGACACGCTCCTGTACCGAGCATCATTTGGTTATGCTCAAGCTCTCCCGGCGACGCTTGGGTCGCTAGGGGTCGGTTGGGAGGACTTGAGAAGGCCTGGCCGCCTGTCGACCACTTCTCTTCTAACCCGTCTTTTTCTTCTATGTCTCAACTTCAGGAGATGGCGGGTGGAAAGGACTTTCGCCCGGCCCGGTAACCCGCTACAAGAGGCCGGCCGTGGTGTATGAAGGTCTCTGCGCCCTAGCCTGGATCGTCAATTTTCGGGGAATTTTCGATTTTTGTGTCCGGGACATGGGCAGAAATAGAGGACCACAAGGGGGACTGGTCCGGTTTCCCCTTGGCAGCACCTATTTTTGGCGAAAAGTTCGACGGATCCGTTTGGCCAGCGAAATAAATATCCAGGATGTCGCGGAGCATAGTGGCGGCAGAGGGGGTGGGATCCTCTTCCCGGATCGCCGCGGAGATGGTCCCGTAGATGTCGGTGTAGTAGACCACTCCCATACCCTTTCGCCCCAATACCGACAGGGGATGTCCCGGCGGGATCTCCTCGGGGCGCACCGTGAGCCGGTACCCACCGTCCCCCCGCTCCGCCCGGGCTACGAGGCGCACCAGCCCACCCCGCTCCCGCGCCCGACGCACTTCCTCGGGATCAACCTCCCGGATCCCCTCCCGTTCCACATCCTCCAGCCGCGCGGGATATCCCAAAACGTGGTTGGCCAGGATCACGAGCTTCGCCGCCGCATCCCACCCGTCCAGGTCGAAGGAAGGGTCGGCCTCTAAAGCCCCCTCCTCCCGGGCACGGGCCAGGGCCTCTTCCCAATTGAGGCCCTCGGCCAAAAGGTCCAGGATGTACCCGGTGACCAAGTTCGGCACCGCCTCCACCAATCTAATCTCCGCCCCCCGCAGGTCCCGGGCCCCCAGATATAAGGCGGGAAGTCCTCCGGCCACCGTCCCGTCGAACCGGAGCTCCACCCCCCGCTTCCGTGCCAGTTCCAAAAGTTCCCGGTAGGCGAGGACAATGGGGCCCTTGTTGGGGGTCACCACATGCATCCCCCGCGAAAGGGCCTCCCGCATCACCGAAAGCCCGGGCTCCGCCCCCGCACCCAGGTTCACCGGGGTGGCTTCACACAAAACCTCCGCCTCGCAGGCCTTGACGAGCTCAAGGGCTTTGCCCGGGGATCCCACGCCGGGATAGTCCCGCACCGAACCTCCTTCCTCCTTTATCCGGGCAATGAGCGCAGGATCGAGCCCCTCGGGGGAGTAGGCGACCCCCTGGGAGTCGGCAGCCCCCACCAACAAAAGCCGCAGGTGGTACTGCTCCTCCACGAACCCCGCTTTATCCGCGAGGATACGGCAGAACCGCCGCCCCAGGTTCCCCAGCCCCACGAGAACGACCCTTACCTCACGTGCCACCACCGGAACCTCCTTTCCGTGGCCCCAGGATTCAGAAGACCTGGATCAGGAAACCCTTGAGGTAAGCCCCCTCGGGAAAGGTGAGCCCCACGGGGTGATCCTCCGCCTGATGGAGTCGACGCAGGATCTTCGCTTCCCGTCGCACATCCGAGGCAGCGGCGATCAAAGCTTTTAGGAAAAGCTCTTCCGTCACGTGGCCGGAACAGGAGAAGGTCAGAAGATATCCTCCGCGTCGCAGTAACCGCATCCCCAAAATGTTTATGTCCTTATAACCGCGCAATGCGTCCTTCACCTCGGCGGCGTTCCGGGCGAACTTGGGTGGATCCAGGATCACCAGGTCGAACTGGCGTCGTTCCCGGTATAAACGTCGCAGCTCCTGAAACGCGTTTCCGGCCACAAAACCCGCTTTTAGCTCGGAAAGGCGGTTTAGCACGAGATGTTCCCTGGCCCAGCGGAGGTTTTTCGCCGACTCTTCGATGAACAACACCGACTTCGCGCCCCCAAGCCCGGCGTGTACCCCGAACCCCCCGGTGTAGCTGAAGACGTCCAGGACCTCCTTCCCGTGGGAGATCTCCTCGAGAAGGAGGCGGTTTTCCCGCTGATCCAGATAGAACCCGGTCTTGTGGCCGGAACGGATGTCCACGTGGAATTTGGCCCGCCCCTCCCGAATCTCGAGCTTGGGCGGTGGCTCTTCCCCGAAGACCCGGCCTTTGGCCGGTTCCAGTCCCTCCAGGGCCCGGACCCCCACGTCGGAGCGCTCGTAGATCCCCGCGGGGGAGAAAAGCCCCGCCAAAAGCTCCACCAAAAGGTGCTTGCGCACCTCGATCCCGTAGGTCAGGACCTGGAAAGAGAGGAAGTCGCCGTAGCGGTCCACGATCAGCCCGGGGATCCCGTCGGACTCGGAGTTCACCAGCCGCACCGCGTCCGTTATCCGAAATAGCCGGGATCGGGCCTCCGCCGCTTGGCGGAGTCGCTCGGCCCAGAAATCCTCGTCGATACGTTCCGCAACGGTGGAGAGGACGCGAACCCGGATCTGGGAGTGCGGGTTGTAATAGCCGCGGGCGAGGAAGTTCCCGCGGTGGTCCACCACATCCACGATATCGCCGGGCTCAGGACGTCCCCGCACCTCGGCGATGGCCCCGGCGTAAACCCAGGGGTGGTACCTCCGCAGGGGCCCCGCGCGCCCCTTGGCGATGACCACCTCCCCCTGGGGTTTCTCCTGCGACAAGGCTAGATATGTTTCAAAGCCACCCGCGCCACGTGAGCCCGGTCGTCATCGGAAAGCCAACGGCGGAGCTCCGCCAGTACCGGGGCGGGATCCTTCCGGCCGAGCCTCCACATGGCCGAGGCCACCGCCCGCCACACGTACCGCCTCTCGTCCAGGGCCAAGCGACGGAGGATGATCAGGGCCTTGGCGGTACGTCGGATGGCAGCCGCCCCGGAAAGCCCCATGGCCACGTTCCACAGGACTTGCTCATCATGCACGGTGGACCACTTGGTGAGGTACTCGAAGGTATCGTCGGGGTACGCCGGCAGTAATCCCTCGGCGATGGCCTTAGGCCCCACCGCCCATCGGATCTGGGGGGTTTTGTCGGGAAGGAGGAGTTCGATCAGCTTCAAGAAGTGTTCAGCTAGATCGAAGCGGAAAGGACGGATCGCCTCCATAACCGCGAAGGCCACCGCCCGGCGCAGCGCGGGTTCCTCCTCTTCTGCCCACCGACGGAGGTGGGGATAGACCTCCGCGAAGTGCTGGTAGAAGAAGGCCCCAAGGGCCCGGTACGCCGCCCGCTGGACGCCTGCATCCCCGTCCAGGATGAGCTTTTTCAGGCTTTCCAGAACCTCGGCCGTGGAGCTCGTTTCGGCCTCTATGCGTATAGCCCCTTGGGAAAGCGTGGAGCGGTGATGTTTGCTATTGTTATTGTCGTTCCAAGGTCCCGTGTGGCTGCGCGGCTCTTTTCCCATACCCCCTCCCCTTGTCAAGGAACCAGGGTAGTTCTTTGTTGGAAATTTGTCAAACGAACCGCTCCCCTGGAGAGGGCCGATACCCGTTCAGGAAGTCCACGCCCCGCATCTCCCGTTTCCCCTCGGGCTTGAGGACGAGGATCTCCAGTACCCCTTCGCTGGTAGCCACGAGGAGTTTCTTTCTTGCCCCAAGGATCGTGCCGGGCTCGGCACCGCCCTCACCCCCGGAAGGGCGGGTGCGATAGACCTTGATCCGCTTCCCCCGGAACGTAGTGTATGCCCCGGGCGTAGGGGAAAGCCCACGCACCAGGTTGTGGATCTGTCTGGCGGTTTTGCTCCAGGGGATCCGGGTATCCTCCTCCCGGATCTTGGGGGCAAGGGTGCCCTCCTTCGGCTGTGGCTTCGGCCGGATCTCACCCCGCAGGTATCCCTCTACCGTCTCCACGATGAGCTCCGCCCCCAGTCGAGCCAGGCGCTCCTCGAGCTCCCCAGCCGTCTCGTTTTCCCCAACCCGCACCGCCCGCTGGAGGAGGATCGGCCCCGTGTCCATCCCCTCGTCGAGGAGGAAGGTGGTGACCCCGCTCCAGCGCTCCCCCCGGATGATGGCCCACTGGATCGGGGCCGCCCCCCGGTATTTGGGAAGTAAAGAAGCGTGGATATTGATACACCCACGTTTGGGGAGCTCGAGCACGGTCTTTTTAAGGAGTTGGCCGAAGGCCGCCACCACCAAGAGGTCCGGGGCGAGTGCTCGCAGATACTGCAGGGATTCGGGCCTGTTGATGGACCCCGGCTGGAAGACTTCCAAACCCAGCTCCGCGGCCACCACCTTCACTGGCGGGGGCCTCAATCTCAGGCCCCGGCCCGCGGGCCTATCGGGCTGGGTGATCACTCCCACGACCCATTCCCGCTTCACCAAAGCCCTCAAAGCGGGGACCGCGAACGCCCCTGTCCCGGCGAAGACGATGCGGGGCCGGAAGACCTCCTCACCTCCCGGTATTTCCGCAGCACCTCCCGACGTTCGGCGGCCGAGAGGTGGTCGATGTAAAGGATCCCATCCAGGTGATCGATCTCATGCAAAAGGAGCCTCGCCTCCAGTCCCTCGGCCTCCAGGCGCAGCTCCTTTCCCTCTTCATCTTGGGCCCGTACCACCACCCGTTTGGGCCGGGGGACCTCGGCCTCTACCCCGGGGAGGGAAAGGCAGCCCTCGGACTCTACTTCCAGCTCCTCCGAGCGCTCCACCACCTCCGGGTTCAATAAAACCTTCGTTTCCTCCCCCAGCCTCACGATGGCCACCCGCACCGGGTGGCCTATCTGGTTCGCGGCGAGCCCCAGGGCGGTCTCGGGATCAAACGCCTCCCTCAACGCGACGATGGCCCCCTGGGTCTCCGGGGAGCCGGGATCCGCCCGCTTCGTCGGCCGCCGCAGGATGGGATCCGGATAGGTTTTGATCATTTTTGGGCCCGATCTTTTGGCCGGGTATTATAGTGAGATATGACGTTGCCGACAACGAAAGAACCCCCATGGGCACTGATAGAGAAGGTTATCGCCCTGGAACGACGCAAGGGATACCAGGACGAAGCGGTAATCGGTGGCTTGGAGGCCTTCCTGGAGCTCCATTGGCCTGAGGGCGCCGCCTTGGTGCGGGGGTATGCCACTATGTCCCCGGACGATCGCGAGCGGGCCCTGGCCCACCTCGAAGAAGCCATCGACCGGAGAAGACGCGAGAAATTCCGCGCGCTTTCGGTCCCCATCGAGGAGGCCCCGGGGGTGGGAAAGAGGGCCGCCAAGCTCCTGCGTAAGCTCGGGGTCGAGACGGTTGAGGACCTCCTCACCACCTTTCCCCGGAGGCTCGAGGACCGCTCCCGCCGCGTTCCCATCGCCCAGGTCAAGGACGGGGAAGCCGTGACGGTACAGGGCGCGGTACGGGCCAAGTCCCGGATCAAGGTCCGGCCCAAATTGGAGCTCATCAAGGTGGCCGTGGACGATGGGACGGGGGTTCTTTTCGCCATCTGGTTCAACCAACCGTGGATCTGGGATGAGATCGAGCAGGGGAAGGAGTACTCCTTCTTCGGCAGGGTCCAGATCCGCTTCGGGGAACGGCAGATGGAGAATCCGGTGTGGGAGCCGGCAGGGAAAGACTTCCACACGGGACGATGGGTCCCCATTTACCCCTCCACCGAGGGCCTTTCCCAGGCGGCCTTGCGGGCCATCATCAAGAGGACCCTGGCCCGGTTCGGTCCCCTGATCGAGGACCTCCTGCCCGAAGGGGTTCGAAGAAGAAACGGGCTCCTCTCCCGCCGCCGGGCCATCGCCGGGATTCACTTCCCCGAAAGCCTCCAGGCCTTCGAGGCGGCCAGACGGACCCTGGCGTTCGAGGAGCTCTTCCTCCTGCAGTTGGGGCTCGCCCTGCGGAAGAAGAGGTGGCGGGAGGAGGGCGGGAAGGCCTTGGTCCCGGACCCCGACATGGTGCGGAGGTTCTTGCAGAACCTTCCCTTCAAGCTCACCGGATCCCAAAAGGAGGCGTTGCGGGCCATCGAACGGGACCTCCGGGCCCCCTATCCCATGATGCGGCTCCTGCAGGGGGACGTGGGCTCGGGAAAGACGGTGGTGGCGGCGGGGGCGTGCGTGATGGCCATCTCCGCGGGGACCCAGGCCGCGGTCATGGCCCCCACCGAGATCCTGGCAGAACAACAT
>JAGGWU010000015.1 GCA_021163465.1 Candidatus Bipolaricaulota bacterium | reverse complement strand
GCCACATACTCCCCCACCTCGCCCTGCCGGGTCCCGGCGTTCATCACCACCGCGCCCCCCAGGGTTCCGGGAATCCCCGCCAGCGCGCCGTAGCCCAAAGGAACCAACGCCGCAAGGGACGCTCCCGCTTCCGCAAGCACCCCATCTCCGGTCACCTCGATCCGGGCAAGCTCCCTTGTGGAGATCACCAGTCCCGGAAAGCCCGAGTCCGGAAAAAGCACATTGGACCCCCGGCCCAAGACGTACCAGGGAATCCCTTCCCGGCGGGCCCGGGAGATCGCCTCGACGAAGGCCTCGACCGTCCTTGGAAAAAATAAGCACCAAGCCGGGCCACCTATGCGAAAGGTGGTATGCCGGGAAAGCTCTTCTTCAGGCCGGGCCTCCCCGGGGAGGTCCCGCAGCAGTCTCACAACATCTCCGGAATCCTTCGAAAACTTCGCCATACGTCTCCCGCGCCGAAGCACACCATCACGTCACCGGGCGATGAGGCCTCAAGAAGCGCCTCCACCGCCCGATCTGGCCGGGCCACGAACCTTCCTTTTCCCCCGTGCCCCCGCATCGCCCGGTACACCAACTCCCCCGAGACGCCCGGGATCGGGGCCTCGAAGGCGGGATAGACCTCGGTCACCACCGCGTAATCGGCCCCGGCCAGGGCTTTCCCCAACTCCCGGTAAAGGAGCGCGGTGCGGGAAAACCGATGGGGTTGAAAAAGCACGCGCACGCGCCGCCGCGGCCAGCGGGCCCGTACGGCGGCGACCCCTGCCGCGATCTCGCGGGGATGATGGGCGTAGTCGTCCACCAACACGTACCCGTTCTCCGCCACCACCTCCAGCCTTCTTGCCGGCAGGGGAAAAGAAGGGAGCTTCCCCAATAGATCCCGCGGCGAGGCCCCCACCACGTGGGCTGCCGCCAGGGCGGCCAGGGCGTTGCGGACATTGTGGATCCCGAAGGCCGGTATCGCCGCTTCCCCCAATCTTTTCCCGTAAAGGCACACCTCGAAGCTCGTCCCATCGGGGCGGATACGTACATCCCGCGCCGAAAGATCCGCGGAGGCGGAAAGGCCGTAGGTGAACGTCCTTTTGTGCCCCCGCGAGACCTCGATGCTTACGGGATCATCGGCACAGACCACGGCTGAAACGGCTTTGGCGAGGAAGGCGGAAAAAGCCGCTTTGAGACGCACAAAACTGCCGTAAGAGGCGAGATGGTCCCTGTCCACATTGGTGAGCACCGCCACTTCAGGAAAGAGCTCGAGGAACACCCCGTCCGACTCGTCCACCTCCGCCACGAACCAAGACCCGCCCCACCTGGCCCGGGGACGGCCCCGGATCCGGGCCCCTACATAGAAGCCCACATCCCATGGACACAAAAGGTGGGCGATCCAGGCGGCAGTGGTGGTCTTCCCGTGGGTCCCGCAGACGGCGATGAGCCTTTTGTTCGAGAGCAGGCGGGCGAGGGCCGAAAGCCTGGGGATGAGCTCCGCCCCGGAAAGCCGGGCCCGGGAAAGCTCGGGGTTGTCGGGTGGCACCGCGGAGGAGAAAACCACGGTGTCAGCCCCCATCACGTTCTCCTCCCGGTGCCCGAGCTGGACGGGTATCCCGCGGTTACGCAACTCCCGGATCCCCTGGCCCTCCGCCAGGTCGGAGCCGGTGACCTCCGCCCCCAGCTCCCATAGGAGCTCCGCCAAGGGGACCATTCCGTCCCCGCCGATCCCTACCAGATGTACGCGGGCGCCTTCCATCCTGCCCCCTCCGCGACCCGCAGAAGCTCCCGGGCCACCGCCTCCGCGGCCTCCGGCCTGGCCATCCGAGATGCCCGGGACGCCACGTCCCGCAGGGTGCGAAGATCGTTCCATAAGCGGGAGATCATGCGAACAAGCCTTCCACGCCTGACCTCATCCTCCGGGAGCATGAAGGAGCCGCCCTGCGAGAAAACGGCGTGGGCGTTCTTTTGCTGGTGCCCCCCTGCGGCTCCCCGCCAGGGAACGAGGATCGCGGGCCTTCCCGCCGTGAGGACCTCCGCCAAGGTGGAGGCCCCCGCCCGGCTCACCACCAACCGTGCCCCGGCATAGGCCCATCCCATATCGTCGATCCACCGAACCACCGAGACCTCCTCGAGGCCTGCGTCCCTGAAAGCCCGGACCGTACCCCCCGCGTCCCCGAAGCGCCCCACCGAGATGAGGGCCGAGAAATCCGTAAGCTCACGGAGTTTCGCCGCTTCATCCCGCAGCGCGCCTACCAAAAGGGAGGAACCCAGTGATCCCCCCAAAACCAAGAGATGCCCCCTCCCCCGGTAAGGTGTCCGGGCCGCAAGGATCGCCCGCCGCACCGGCGTCCCGGTAACCCTGGCCCTGCCGCGATCGGGGACCTCCGCCAGCGTCTGGGGAAAGCCCAAAAGGATCCGGGTCGCGAACCGGGAGAGGATCCGATTCGCAAGGCCCAAAGCGGCATTCTGCTCATGGATCACAAGCGGGATCCCAAGAAGCCTCGCGGCCATTCCGGGGGCGAAGGAGGTGTAGCTTCCCATTCCCAAAACCACATCGGGGGCAAGTTCCTCCAGGGTATGCGCCGCCCTCCAAACGCTCCCGGGAAGGGAAAGGAGGGTGCGGGCCCCCACAAGCGGCCGGGCGCGGGGGATCCCTGCGGAGCGGAAGGGGATAAACACGATCCCCGGCTCACGGCGGACGATCTCCTCCTCGATGCTTCCGGGACGTCCCATCCAAAAGGCCCGAAGCTCGGGGACGATCTCCCGCAACGCCTCGACCACCGCCAAGGCCGGGTAGATATGCCCCGCTGAACCTCCGACCGCCAAAACCAGCCTCATGCCTCGGCCTCCCGAGCCACCCCGAGCAAAATCCCCACCAATCCCAACGAGACCGCCAGGGAACTTCCCCCATATGAGACGAAGGGGAGCGTGAGGCCGGTTACGGGGAAAACCCCCACCACCACCCCCAGATTAAGGAGGGCCTGAAAGCCCAAAAGG
>JAGGWU010000042.1 GCA_021163465.1 Candidatus Bipolaricaulota bacterium | reverse complement strand
GTTGCGGGTCAAGGGGAAGCAGGGCTGTAGCGCCATGGCCCTCCATCTCTAACGATGGCGTTCAGGATCACAAGAAGCTTCCTCATGCAGGCCACCAACGCCACCTTCACCGGCCTTCCCGCCTGGATTAACCGCAGATAGAACCCTCGGATCACCGGATTCCATTTGGTCGCCGCCAACGTTGCCATGTACAGCACCGCCCTCACCACAGCCCTGCCTCCCCTTCCTACGCCACCGGCCGCTGTCCCGGTTGAACGGGGCTACCCCCACCACCAGCTCTCTCAACCGGAAGGTGCACACATCCGCCAGGGATCGTGGCTCAGGCCCGATCACCTCGGCGAAACGTGCCAGTGCTTCCGCATCCAGGGCGTCGGTCTTGGCCAGGCGCTTTGGCGAAATCCCTGATCCGGCGAGGGTTCACCACCGCCGTCGGTATGCCACTGCACGTCCCAGCCCACCGGTAGATCCCAACACCACAAGCTCCGGGCCAAGGGCGGCCAGCCTTCCCACCGGCAAAGCCTGTCCTTTTGGGGTGTCGGGAGTTCTCCAGGTATCTCCCGTGGGACGTACGTACACCTCCAGGCAATCCTGGCTCACATCGATCCCTACGAACGACTTGCCCACACCTCCTCCTTCACCCAACCCTCCCCGGAGCTCGGTCTTGCAAGATGCGGGCTGTGTGCCCGGACAGCTGTTCGGGGACGGAATGGGGCCTCCCTGCTCATGTGCGGTCTTTGGAGACCAAAATGAGCTCGGGGTGCCCCATCCCGGTTCCATGTGGTCCTCTAGCAAGAACATACAAAATGGGACATCCCCCTGTACGAGGCATCATGATTATGGTTATCCCGGCGACGCTTGGGTCACTTAGGGGTTGGTTGGGGGAACTTGAGAAGGCCTGGCCGCCTATCGGCCACTTTTTTCTAATCTCGTGTCTTAACTTCAGAACCAACACGCGCTTCCAGATACTCACAAAAATTACACCGGCGAGCAGCTCTACCGCCTCGCCGACGGCACCGTGCCGGATATCGATAGGCTGTGAAGCCTCCTCAAAGCATCCAGAAGCTTAAAGGTGCTAAAAGGGCAAACGTGGCCGCGGTGGGAAGGAGGAGTTCCCTCATGGTTTTCCCTAACGATGTCCCGGCGTATTCCACCGACACCACAAGACACGGATGTACCGGGGAAACGATGTAGCCGAGGTATACTGCCAAGTACAAGAAGGCGAATGCCCAAGGGGTCAGGCTCCCGAACCGGGCTAGATAAATAGGGATAATGATCGAGATAGGGGCCTGTACCCTTCCGGTGAGGAACCCCAGCAGGAACCCCGCCCCCACGGAAAGACACTCGGGGGAAAGAGGGAGAACCGCGATGAGGTCCGAGACTCCGGATGCCTGGAAAACACCCATGTAGGCGAACATTCCCAGGACGATCAGCGTGAACCTCCACGGACGACTCTTCGCCACGGACTCCCGCCACGCCGCGATGGACATCCCCCGGGCGGCAAGGAGGAGGCTCGCTCCCACCCCGATCACTGTGGCGATCTCCGGGAGGGGGAGGGATAAGGCATGTTTGAGCAAATAGTCCAGTATAGGAGCCACCAAGATCACCACCAGCACTCTCAGCGCCTTGCGTGGCGAGGGCTCCCGCTGGAAGAGATCATTCTTCACACGCCGCAGAAGGAAGAGATACCCCACGGCGATGGTTACGACCGACCCAGGTATCTGATACGGGATCACTTGCCACACATCGAACCCCGCTAGCTTTGCTGCGGCAATGAGGGAGGAGGAGATCGGGTAAACGAGGAGGAGGGTATGGCGGAACCACACGTTGATGGCCGCCCGGAGCTCCGCCGATGGACCTCCCACTCGCTCCAGGAACGGCGCAGAAAGGAGGGCCCCTCCGGGCATAGGGAGGAGGCCGAACAGGGCCGGCACAAGCCCGAAGAAAGTGCGTCGGTCCACCGGGAGGTTCTCCACCAACACCCTCATCCGGCCCGTGCGCCCTAGGGCGTACCCGATCAGGGGGATGAGGGAAACCGCGGTGGCGAGGAGCCATACTCCCGGCTCCACCAAGATCTCCCCCAGGGCGCGAAACGTTTCCAATGGGGATAGAGTGAAAAGCCCCAGGATCACGGCACCGGCGAACATTCCCACACCCACGTTCCAGCGTGCAAGGAGGAAAAGGACAAGCAGCGAGCTCATAAAACCTACCCAGGAAAGGATCTCCATGGCGCCGCGAACTTTACCGCGATGAGCCAGGTCACACCAAGTTCGCGAACCGAAGGGAGAAACGATGAAGGGGGAGCTTTTGGCCTTGAGGTCCGTGTGTGGGAAATGGGGGGTCGGAGCTTGGGACGAGAACCAGGAGCATCTGGCCCAGCTGGATGGAGGTACTACCCGCTTAGGAGCCCGACTTGCGCGGGCCCTAAGGGAAGAAAAGGGTACGGGGGGAGGATAGAGAGACCCCCTCACATCGGCGATGAGGAGTTCCTTATCCCCTCTCTAGCGGGGGCGAAAACCACGGAACAACTCCCATGACCCAGGGGTGGCTGTACTATTGTGTTGCCAAACGGTCACAATTTGGTGTGGAGTGGAAGAGAGGGCCGATGAAGAAATTGCGGGAGCTTAGGCCAGATCTTCCAGATGGGTTCGCTTGTTTCCCTGTGATTCTCTTGGAGGAAGTGGCGATGGTGGGGGCGGTAGAGGGAGCACAATCTCTTGACACAACAGGGTGCTGAAGTTGAGACACGGGAGAAAAAGGGGTTAGAAAAGAAGTGGCCGACAGATAGCTAGGCCTTCTCAAGTCCCTTCAACTGAGTTCTAGTGATCCAATGTCGCCGGGAGAGTCTGGACGTAACCATAATGATTACCTGGTACAAGGGGACGTCCCTTTTCATGTCCCGAGCCCAGGTGAGTAGAATTGCCAGATCTTAGCTTAGGTATAATAATGATTGTGTTGCTAGAGAATTTGTGCGTCGCACACACGCCGAATAAGGCAGGGGCGTGGCATGATTTAATACAGCATCTCGTCTCTGTGGCCGAAAAAGCGGCGGAATTTGCACGTCCATTTAACGCCGATTCTCCGGCACGTCTGCTTGGGCTCCTGCATGATTTAGGCAAGTGCAACCCGGACTTCCGAAAGTATCT
>JAGGWU010000005.1 GCA_021163465.1 Candidatus Bipolaricaulota bacterium | reverse complement strand
GTAGCGGCCGAAGGTGAGATGTACCCCTACCTGAAGCGGGTTCAGGTTGAGTCGGAACCGAAGGGAGAAGCTCGCGAACGCGAGTCCCCGATCCGATTGGTACGCATAGGAGATGTTATAGTTGGATGAAAACGTCCCCTGGCTTAACGACAGCGAGGCCGAGGCGGAACTTATCCCCCGCTGGGAAGTGGCCGTAGCTCGGGCGGTGAAGATGCCGCTAGTCCATCCTAAATTGAGCTGAGTCCTGTAGTTCATATTCAACGTCCCCGACTTGAATTCCCCCTCCGGGCCAAAATGAAGGTTGAGGGAGCCCACCGGCGTTTTGGCGCTTACCGAGATCCCTCCCCATTCAATCCCCTCCGGCACCACCATGTTGAAAGAGGTGCTCACGCGAATGGATTTGTACAAATTGAAAATTATCGATCCTCCCACCCTCATGAACGTCTCTTCCTTGGGTTCAACGGCAAAGGACAAACCGAGCCGCACCCGATCTATAAGGGCACCCCAAGAATCGCACCAGGGACAATTCAATGCTATGTTGTTGACTGATACACGGGCATAAAGCCTATCGGGCACGGCCCGCACCGAGGTGGAATATCCCTTCACGCGGAATCCACCCGGCTCTGCCCCGAAACCTGCTTGGAAACCAACTCCCACATCGTTGGCCAGAGTAGTGGATACGTTGACCACCGTTCCCATGGCGAAGCTCTGGCTTTGAATTCCGTAATGTAAATAGGGATAGTCTCTCCCCGGATCGGGGAAGTTGATATCTTGGAAGACCGAAGTCCAACGGATATCGAAGACGTCCACTTTCCAACTGGCTTGCACTTGTGCTGCGGCGAATAACATTTCCCCGGGTGATATGATGGCTGAGTTAGGGAGATTGTTTACATCGAGGACAGACTCAAACGGAATCGCGAGCCAAAGTTCGGGCTTCACCGTCACCTCTCCCAGAAAACCTCGGCCGCCGAAAACCACATGTTCAAATCCCGCGAATCCCGCCGCCGCATCGAGCCACAGCTCCCAACGATCCTCGAGCTCCAGGGCGAACCGAAGCGCAATGTCCAGATCCCAAGAAAAAACGGTGCGCTCACAGGGGGTGTCGAGCTTGGTTTCATCCACAAGTGTACACGGGAGTGGAAGGGCGCTTAGACTAATCGTGGTATTACCGGAAAGGGCAGGAGCAGCAAAGCTCACAAACCCTAATAACCACCGTCCAAGGAAAAGGCACAAAGCCCGCTTTTGCACCAACTCCTCCCAATTATTTCAAGGCTAAGGGAAAGCATGTGTCCCATCTTCAAAGGTCACACTTCCCTTATGCCTTGCCGTTTTGTCCACTGTTATATGTACGCCACAGATCCATAAGTTGTCAATAAGTTGTCCTGCTGAGCTCGGGACATGAGCTTATGTCTGAAGCCCGGCTAGACATTTGTATGATAACAACCGAGGTTGGGGATTCCTTTTTGCAGTTGGAGGCGAGCGGAGCCATGGAAGTACTACGCATCCCTCAGCCTTTTTCGGCAGGGGTCTTCCTCAGTTACAGGTGCAGTGGGGCCTGCCGGCACTGCCTTTACGCATGCTCCCCGCGGTGGCCGGCGGACTGGATCTCCATAGCCGACGCGGAACGCGTTCTCGCAGGGCTGGCCGCCGCCATGCGGGACCGCTACCCGCCCAACGCTCCCGTGGGAGTGAACGAAGGGCTCCATCTCACCGGCGGGGAACCCTTCCTCAACTTCGAGCTCCTAATCGACCTCGTTGAAATCGCCGCCGAGCTTGGGATCCCCGGGATATTCGTGGAAACCAACGCCTCCTGGTGCGTCAACGAGGGCATCACCCGGGATCGGCTCCGGGCACTTAAGTCCGCTGGCCTGCGGGGAATCCTCGTAAGTGTCAACCCCTTCCTCCTCGAGCATGTCCCTTTCGAGCGCACCCGCCGAGCAGTAAGGGTGGCCTCGGAGATCTTCGGGCCCCGGAACGTCCTCGTCTACCAAGGCATCTTCTACCGGGAGTTCCTCAAGATGGGGATACGGGGAACGTTGCCTCTGGAGGACTACCTGAGGAGGAGTTTCGGGCTTGCCTACGCCGAACTTCTCCCAAGCGGCCGGGCGGTCTATAAGCTCGCGCACCTCTTCCCGAGATACCCGGCGCGGCGTTTCTTCGGACTTTCGTGTCGTCGGGAGCTCATCCGCGATTGGCACATTCATGTGGACAACTACTGTCACTACATTCCGGGCTTCTGTGCCGGGATTTCCCTGGGGGATGCTCGCCACCTGGAGGGGCTCTACAAAGGGATAAAGCTCGAGGAGTTTCCGGTGCTTAAAGCTTTGCTTTCGGATCTGAAGGAGCTTTACCGGCTAGGCGTGGAATACGGATATCGGGAGCGGACAGATGGATACGTGTCCAAATGCCACTTCTGCATAGACATCCGCCGCCATCTCGTTCATCATGGCACCTTTCGGGAACTGGCTCCTCTCTCTTTCTATGAACACCTTGAGGATTAGAACTTGCCACGCGGAGCTTCCGTGGAGGGAGACCCCGATCTGGAACGGGGTGCATCCCGGATCCACGCAATGCAATTGGCCGCTTTCGACTCACCGCCGCCTTGAGGGTCCGTTCTCCAATAGGACAGAAGGAGGAGAGGACTTGGGGGAGATGGCGGAGGCAGCTGAACTTTGCCTTTTTGGGACGTGCCTCTTCAACCTCGCATATCTCGGTCACGAGCGGAGAACGAAGGAAAGTGTGTTAGAATCTTTGTGGGATGAAAGTTCGGCCAATTTGGTTCGACTCTTTGGGGGCGAAATCGATGTGTGTGCTGGTGGAGACACCGGATATCCGGCTCCTCATCGACCCGGGAGCTGCCATCATGCAGCCCCGCTACCCCGCGCCCACCGAGCTCAAGCTCTACTACCTGGAGCTCGCTACCGCGGCCCTGGTCGCGGCCGCGGCCCGGGCAACCCATATCGCCATCACCCACTATCACTACGACCATCACCGACCGGATATCCCGGAGCTCTTCCGCGAAAAGACGCTTTGGATCAAAGATCCCAATCGTTGGATTAACCGCTCCCAGTGGGAGAGATCTAGGTATTTCCTCTCGGTCCTCGCCTCGGAACAGGGAATCGCATTGGAAGAAGTCCCCCCTGAAAAAGGAGAGTACCCCGATCCCTTGGAGGAACTCCCCCGCGCCCGGAAGGAAGGGGCGTCTGAAGAGCTCAGGCGTAAGTGGAGGAAACGTTTCCTAGGGCTCGTGCGGATATGGGAACAGGGTCCCTGGATCTCATCGGGGTCTTTCGGGGCACAAGTCGTCTATGCCGACGGGAAGGTTTTCGAGATCGGGGAAACCACGGTGCGGTTTACGGAACCGCTCTTCCACGGAGTGGAGTACGCGAGCCCCGGATGGGTCCTGGCGATAGTGGTGGAGCACGGCGGAAAAAAGTTCCTGTATTCCTCCGATCTTCAAGGTCCAATCATCGAGGACTACGCCGAATGGATCGCCGCTGAAGCCCCCGATGTTTTGGTCCTGGACGGCCCCGCTACCTACCTTCGCGGGCCGCTTCAGGCGGCCGCGACCCTGGAGCGGGCGATCCGTAACTGTGCTGAGGCGGTGCGGGGGGCGCGGGCCCGGGTGACGATCCTCGACCACCATCTCACGCGGGAGCCCAGGTTCCGGGATGCTTGTCGAGAGGCTTTTTCCGCAGGGGCCATTACCGGGGCGGAGGCCTTGGGGCTTCCCCCGCTCACCGATCGCCTCTCCACCTGGAAGGCGAAGGGGAAGCTTGAAGAGATGGTGGAGCGGGCGCGTGCGGGGGAACTGGATTCCCACCTCCCATCCCGGGGCCTTTCCGTGGATCTCCTGGGGTTATAGGAGGGACGATGGTGATCGACGTTAGGGGTCAGAGGTATCGGTTAGAAGGGATCATTTTCGATAAAGACGGGACCCTGATCGATTTCTCCCACTGGGGGCCCTTGATGGCGGAGCGAGCTAGGGCTTTGGGGGAACGCTTCGGGCTCAATGGGGAAGCCGAGCGGGAGCTCCTTGCGATCCTGGGCGTGGATCCCGCCACCGGACACGCCACCTCCACCATCCATCGCCCCCGAGAAGAGACCGAACGCCTGAGCGCCTCCTTCCTCTCCGCGACGTTGGGGGTTAGTGAAGGAGAAGTTTTACAAACGGTACGGGAGATCTTCGCGGAGGTGGACAGGAGGTTCCCCTGGGAAAAACACCTTCGCCCCACTCCGGGCGCGCGGGAGCTCCTTTCCCGGATAAAGGACGCCGGAGGGATCGTTGCGGTGGTGACCCACGACTCCACGACACCTGCCCGGAGGCATCTCCTCTACGCCGGGCTCTTGGAATACGTAGACCTCGTGGTGGGAGCCGACCGCTTCTCGGCCCGAAAGCCCGATCCCGAGGGGATCCTCTACGCCTGTAGGCTCTTGGACCTCCCCCCTTCCGGGACGGCCATGGTGGGGGACTCCCGGGAAGACGTGGAGGCCGGCAAGGCCGCCGGATGCTCTGCAGTTATAGGGGTTTTGACGGGAAAAGGTGGGGTGGGGGATCTAGAAGGTGCTGATCACATAATTCCTGACCTCCGGGGAATCCGCGTTTCCGCCCCTTTTCGGTAACCAAGATCGCGTCCTTTTGAGCCACTTCCGTTTGGGCTAAGAGGTAAAAGGGGAGTGCTCGCTCGTTTCACTCTCTACTTCGGGCGGCTACCTGGATGCGGCGCTTGAGTGTCGGGACCTCCTCTTGGATGCGCCGGTGGAGACCGTGGCTTACGTAAACCGGGACGCCCTCCCCGCCGGAGCCCTCATCGCCATCTCGTGTGACGGGGCCATGGGCGCGGCCCCGGAGAAGGTGGTCTCAGCGGTGCGGGAGACCTTCCGCGCGGCCGCCGAGGCCCGGGGTCGGAACCCGGATGTCGCCGCCGCCATGGTGGACCCCGATATTGGAATCCCCGACCTCGTGAAGGAAGGGAAGATCCTCACTCCCTCAAGTGCCGCGGCGTGGGGCTATTCCGACGGGACCGCGGAGGGCCTTGCGGAGGTGCTCGCCGCCGAGGGCCTCGCCGATGCCGCAGTAGAGGAGTTCGCCCCCGGCTTCTGGGAGCGAACCATCGCCCTCCTCACCTCCCCCACCGCCTCGGGGATCCTCATCGCCTTGGGGATCCTGGGGCCGCCGCTTGTGCTGCGGGAGGGGCCGCTCCCGGATCCCGAGGAAGGTCAATCCAGGTAGCCGAGGTCCCGGAGCCTCCGTTCCACCTCCCGCTCCTCCTCTGGGGTGTAGGCGGGGAGGAGGCCTTTTTCGCGCAGGTCCTCCCGCAGCACCGCCTCTAC
>JAGGWU010000101.1 GCA_021163465.1 Candidatus Bipolaricaulota bacterium | reverse complement strand
GCGGCCGCTTTTGAGGCCGAAATGGCGGGCAAGCTCCAACTGGCCCTGGGCCAAGACGTTTACGGAGAATGAACCCGCCTCGGCGATGAGGTCATGGCTGAATCGGGTCTTTCCCACGGAAACCGCCACCAAAGGTGGGCGGTGCGATACCCTCATGGCCCACGCACAGGTGAGGGCGTTCACCTTTCCCTTGTGGGCCACTCCCACTACGTAAACACCGTAGGTGAACTTGCCGAAGGCTAAAGAAATCGGATCCTCTCCCACCTCACGCACCTCCCAAGAGTAAAGCCAAGAGGGCTTTCTGTGCGTGGAGACGATTCTCTGCTTGGTCGAAGATCACCGAGTGCTTTGAGCGCGCTGCCTCGTAGGTGAGTTCCTCGCCGTAATGGGCGGGGAGGCAATGCATGAGGAGCGAATCGGGCTTTGCTTTTGAGAGAAGTTTCATGTCCACCGTGAACCCGGCGAAATCGCGCTTCTTCTCCTCCGCGATGGACTCCTCTCCCATGGACACCCACACGTCGGTGTAAACCACGTCCGCTTCCGCCACCGCCGCATCGGGATCATGGGTTATCTCCACCTCGCCGCCCGCGGCCCGCACCGCCTCCAGGATCTCCTCCTTAGGCCTGTAGCCCTCGGGACAGGCGAGGCGGAAGCGAAGCCCCAGTTTAGCACACGCCAGCATAAGGGAATTGGCGACGTTGTTGGGATCGCCCACGAAGGCCAACGTGAGGCCCTCCAGGCGACGCTTCTTCTCCCAGATGGTGAGCATATCCCCCAGGGCTTGGCA
Source organism: Candidatus Bipolaricaulota bacterium (assembly GCA_021163465.1). Classification (GTDB taxonomy): domain Bacteria; phylum Bipolaricaulota; class Bipolaricaulia; order Bipolaricaulales; family Bipolaricaulaceae; genus UBA3571. The sequence goes on along the minus strand of JAGGWU010000101.1, from coordinate 12,488 downwards.
GGGATGGTAAGTATCGGAGAGCCCGTTTATCACCGGGACGGTGGCGAAGCGGGCAAGCTCCTCCACCACCGCGTGCTCAAACACCCGGGCCATGATCCCGTGCACGTAGCGGGAAAGGACCAACGCCACGTCCTCGACCGTCTCCCGGACCCCGAGCTTGACCTCGTCCGGCCCGAGGTAAAGGGCCCTCCCCCCGAGCTCCTCCATCCCTACCGCGAACGAGACCCGGGTCCTGAGCGAGGGCTTTTGGAAAAGGAGGGCCAGGGTCTTGCCTCGGAGCACATGATCGTGGCGGATGCCGGCCTTTCTTTCCTCCTTCAGGCGCTTGGCGAGCTCCAGCACCTCCCAGATCTCTTCCCGGCTCCAATCGGCGAGGCTCACGAGATCCTTCTTCTGTAGCTTCATCTTCCCTCCCCGATGATCACTGGCGGACCGCTCCCAAGCCCGGTACCTTTATCCTGGCTTCCACCAACCGCAGGCCAAAGGTAATGATGAGAACCAGGGCCAAATAGATCAGCGCCACCACCGCGTACACCTCGAAGAAGCGGAAGTTGGTGCTGGCGATGGTGCGCCCAACTCCCATGAGGTCAGGAAGACCGATGAGGTAGACGATCGAGGTGTACTTGAGCATGTAAACAAGCTCGTTGGACCAAGCGGGGAGCACCAAGCGCAGCGCCTGGGGAAGGATCACATATCGGATCGTCTGCCACCAGGTCATGCCTAAGGACAGGGCAGCCATGGTTTGTCCCCGTTTTACCGCCTGAATTGCTCCCCGGAAGTACTCGGCCTGGTAAGCGGCGGTATTAAGCCCCATGGCGATGATGCCCGAAACGAGGGGTGTGAAGCTTATACCCCAACCTGCGAGGCCGAAGTGGACCATGAAGAGCTGCACCAAAAGGGGCGTGCCCCGGAAGAAATGGACGTAGGCACTGGCGAGCCAGTAGATGGGGCCGCGGGCATAAAGCCGCGCTATGGCGAGGAGCAGTCCCAGCACTGCACCCATGGAGATACAGGCGGCGGTGAGCTCCACGGTGAGGACCAATCCCCGGCCAAGCTGCGGAAGCCACTCCCACTTGAAGACCAGTTCCATCAGCCTTGCTCCCCGTAGAACTCCGTGATCTTGCGCAGGAACTCGGCGGTCCGGGGAACCTTGGGGCGGGTGAAAATGGCCTCGGGAGGCCCTTGTTCCACGATGACCCCCTTCTCCATGAAGATGATCTCGTCGGCCACCGAGCGGGCGAACCCCATCTCGTGGGTTACCACAAGCATGGTCATCCCGCCCTTGGCCAGTTCGATCATTACCTCCAGCACCTCACCGATGAGCTCGGGGTCCAGGGCGGAGGTGGGCTCATCGAAGAGGATGAGCTTCGGATCCATGGCCAGGGCCCGGGCAATGGAGACCCGTTGCTGCTGCCCACCGGAAAGCTGGGCCGGGTACGCGTTGGCCTTATCCGCAAGACCCACCCGCGCGAGCTCCCGCAGCGCCCGCTCCGTGGCCTCCCGCTTGGGCATCCTCTTTACCCTGATGAGGCCCAAACGCACGTTGTCCAGGGCCGTAAGATGGGTGAAGAGGTTAAAATCCTGGAACACGAACCCGATCTGGGCCCGAATTCTGTAAATATTGACCCGAGGGGAGGTTATCTCCTCGCCGTTAAGCCAAATCCGCCCCCGATCCGGCTCGGTAAGGCGGTTGATGCAACGAAGGAGGGTGGATTTTCCGGTTCCCGAGGGCCCGATGATCACCTTGGTCTCGCCCGGCTCCAGGGTGAACGAGACCCCCCGCAACACCTCTTCCTTCCCGTAGCGCTTGTGCAGGTCTTCCACCACTAAAAGCGACATCAGAACCGCTCTCCTGCCCCTTTGGCCTCCAAACCCGGGATCCTGTATCGCCGCTCCAGGGCCCCCAAGCCCCAGTTGCCCAAATAGGTGAGGGCGAGGAAAAAGAGGGCCACCACCATGAAGGTGGGCAGTGCCAAAGCGTAGTTCCGACCCATGATGAATCGGGCCCGCTTGAAGACCTCTATGACCCCGATGGCGGATGTCAGGGTGGTGTCCTTGAGCACCGACGAGAACTCGTTGGACCACGGCGGGATGGAAAGACGGAGTGCTTGAGGGAGGATCACGTGTCGGATCGCTTGGAAGCGGGTCATCCCCACCGAGAGGGCGGCCATCATCTGATTGCTTCCGACCGCTTGGATCGCTCCCCGGAAGATCTGGGATTGGTACGCCGAGGAACGCAGCCCCAAAGCGATAACCGCCGCGATGAAGGGCGATATGGGCACATGGAACTGGCGCAGGCCGAAATAGACAAGCATGAGGAGGACCATCTCTGGCACACCCCGGAAGAACCATTCGTACCCGATAGCTACGGCCGCAAGCGGCCGCGGCGCGTAGACCTGGATCAGGGCAACGACGATGCCCGCAAAAAAACCCAGTGCGATAAGGCCCAAAAGGATCTGGAGGTTGATGCCCAACCCCCCAAGAAGCGAAGGGATTCCCTCAACGAGGCCTCGCCAATCGCCCGCCGTCATTTGCCCAAAGGTTAGAAAAGAGGGGGAGGGATTTCCACATCCCTCCCCCGACACCTCAAGCGGTCAATTCACTCGGAAGCCTTTTCCGCCAAACACTTGGCGAAGCCGTACACCCGCTCCTCCGGGGAGAGGGATTCGTCGTAAAGGGTGCCGATGCAGGACTTCCACGCCGCCTCTACCTTCTCCAGGGGCGGTCCGAAATAGGCCTGGACCAAGTAGAACCAAGGCGAATCGGGGAGGATCCGGAACTTCACCTTCCACTGCCCTTCGGCGGTGAGGGAGAGGTCATAGCGGAGCCCCATCTCGAGCATCCCCTCGTTGATCTTGGGAAGCAGACCCTTGGGGTCGCCCCCTGCCACCAGGAACCCGAAGTACTCGTTGGTCTCGATGATGTCGAGGACCTTGAGCACGGGGTAGGCGGCCAGGGACTGTTGGGAGGCGGGTTCATCTTGGACCACCGCCGCGAGGCGGCCGTTGACGAGATCGAGCACGGCTTCGGGGTAAGTCTCGTAAAGCACGAGTTTCACGTCCACGCCCTTGTCCACCAGGTTCGACTGCACCCAGTCCGCTCCGGTGGTCCCCCGTTGGGCCCCGATTTTATTTCCACAGCAGAAAAGATCGTCCAAGGATTTGAACTCGGAGTCCTTGCGGATAAGGACAGCTTGGTTTGAAAGCCAGTAGGGGTTGGAGAAGTCCACCGTTTCCTCGCGCTTGGCGGTGATGGTGAACCCAGAAGCCCCGATATCCACCTCCCCCAGCTGAACGGCAGGGATAATGGAATCGAAGGCTATGGGGCGGATTTCGACCTCATAACCCATGAGGACCGCGATGCAGCGCATGACATCCAGGTCAAATCCGAGGTAGTCTCCCTCCGGGGAAGCCCATTCGAACGGAGCCCAGGGCATATCGGAGGCCACGATGTACCTTTCGGCCCCTGCCGCCGCGAGGCCGATAACCAAAAGGGAAGCCGCCACCACTAAAATCCGGGACCGCATAGCCTAAACACCTCCTTGCTTGTAAGAACTCACCGAAAATCACTATACCAGCAGAAAATACTGCCCGTCAAGTGCGAACCCCATCCGGGGGTCGCTTACCCAAAAGGGGGCGTGGAGGCGGACCACTGAAGGACAGCGTCCTTTCCGAGCATCCGTTTCGCCGGGACCTAAGGAAAAACTCCGCAAATTAAAGGGCGGCCATGGGGCGCTTTTTTATCGGCACAGCTTCTTTGGTACCATCCCTTTAAGGGGGAACGGGATGATCAAAGGAAGAGCGTGGAAATATGGGGACGATGTCAACACCGACGTGATCTTCCCCGGCCGCTATACCTACGCCCGCATGGAGCCCGAGGAGATGGCCAAACACGCTCTAGAAGACCTGGATCCCAACTTCGCGAAGGAGGTAAAGCCCGGGGACGTGATCGTGGCGGGGAAGAACTTCGGCTGTGGCTCTTCCCGGGAGCAGGCGGCCGTCTGTCTTGTGGCCGCGGGGGTCGGGGCGGTGATCGCCAAGTCCTTCGCCCGGATCTTCTTCCGCAACGCCATCAACAACGGGCTTTTGGTCCTCGAGATCCCCGAGGCGGTGGACGCCATCCAGCCGGGAGACGAGGTGGAGATCGACCCCGAGGCCGGCGTCCTGCGGCACAAGGGAAGGGAATACAGTTTTCCCCCGCTCCCGGAGGCGGTCCTCGAGATCCTGCGGGACGGGGGGCTCATCCCCCACTTGAAGAAAAAGCTGACGAAGGAGGGATAGATGGCGAAGTACAGGATCGCTTACCTCCCCGGGGACGGGGTGGGTCCGGAGGTATTGGAGGCGGCGCGGATGGTCCTGGACGCGGTGGGGTTCGATGCCGAATATGTCCACGGCGATGTGGGGTGGAAGTTCTGGTGTGAGGAAGGGAATCCACTTCCCGAGCGCACCATCGAGATCCTGCGGAACACCGATGCGTGCCTCTTCGGGGCCATCACCTCAAAGCCCAAGGACGAAGCCGAGGCGGAGCTCGCCCCGCACCTGAAAGGCAAAGGGCTCTCGTACTTCTCCCCCATCGTTGCCATACGCCAGATGTTCGACCTCTACGCGAACGTAAGGCCCTGCAAGGCCTTCCCGGGGAACCCGTTGAATTTCCGGGACGATATCGATCTCGTGGTCTTCCGGGAGAACACGGAAGGCCTCTATTCCGGGGTGGAGTTCCACCCGGTGCCCGATGAGGTGGTGGAGGTCTTAGGGAAGCACTCCCCGAAGATGGAGCGGTTCGCTGCCGTCCCCCGGGACGAGCTCGCCATCTCCTGTCGCATCTTCACCAAAAGGGGCTGTGAGCGGATCGTACGGGCCGCCTTCGAGTACGCCAAGCAGCATGGCTACCCCACGGTCACGGTGGTGGAAAAGCCCAACGTGATTCGGGAGACCAGCGGGATGATGGTCCGGATCGCGCGGGAAATCGCCAAGGAGTATCCGGGGATCGAGCTCTGGGAGACCAACATCGACGCCATGTGCATGTGGCTGGTTAAGAACCCCCAGGATTACGGGGTGTTGGTTTCCTCCAACATGTTCGGCGACATCCTCTCGGACCTGGCGGCCCAGCTTGTGGGGGGACTGGGGTTCGCCTCGGCGGGGAACATCGGGGAGGACTACGGGGTGTTCGAGCCCACCCACGGTTCCGCCCCCAAGTACGCGGGGCAGTACAAGGTGAACCCCACGGCGGCGATCCTGGCGGCGAGGCTCATGTTGCGGTGGCTGGGGGAGGAGGAGAAGGCGGAGCGGATCGAGCGGGCGGTGGCCGAGGTGATCGCAGAGGGCAAGGTCCGCACTTACGACATGGGGGGAAGCGCCTCTACGCTGGAGATGGCCGAGGCCATCGCTGAAAAGGCCGGGAGGGGATGATGACGAGCAGGGTAAAGGAGCGGCTGCATGAACTTATCGAATCGGTCCCCGACGAGGTCCTAGAAGAATTGCTGGATGATATCGAGGATATCTTGGCTTTGCTCGAGGCGAAAGGAGAAGATGAGGGAGCACGTATCCCTTGGGAGAAAGCACGAGAAGAACTTGATATCGAAGAAAGCTGATGTCAGCCGAATACCAAGTCTTTTTGACGCCCCGCGCCCTGAAGGAGTTGCAGCAACTTCCCCTCCAGCTGCGCAGGCGTGTGGCGAAAGCAATAGATCGATTGGCCAGGGAGGCATATCGGCCTTAAAAGGGGGATGTATATGAGTAGAACCATCATTGAGAAGATCTTCGCGGCGCATTCGGAAGACGAGGCAGCGCCGGGGAAGGTTATCTGGCTGGAGCTCGACGTCCGCACCGCCAGGGACTTCGCCGGGGCCAACGTGGTGAAACGGTTCCGCGAGGCCTACCCCGGGGAGCGGGTGGCCGATCCGAAGAAGACCTTCTTCACCTTCGACTGCAACGCCCCGGCCAACACCATCGCCTACGCCCAGAACCAGCAGGTTTGCCGTGTATTTGCCAGGGAACAGGGGATCAAGGTTTACGACGTCGATTCCGGCATCGGCTCCCACGTCCTCATGGAAGAGGGGCTCGCCTTCCCCGGGGCCACGGTGGTGGGGACCGACTCACACCTCAATATCCTCGGGGCAGTGGGGGCCTTCGGCCAGGGGATGGGCGATGTGGACATCGCCTTCGCCTTCCGCTACGGGCGAACCTGGTTCGAGGTGCCCTACACCATGAAGGTGGTGGTGCGGGGGCGCTACGAGTACCCGGTTACCGCCAAGGACCTCACCTTGTTTTTGGTGGGGAAGCTGGGGGCCCGGGGGGCATTGGGCAAGGCGGTGGAGATCTACGGGGATCAAGTGGAGGCCCTGGATATGGCGGGTCGGATCACCCTCTGTTCCATGGCTACGGAGATGGGAGCGATCGGCGCGTTCCTTCCACCCTCCGAGCACCTGTGGGCTTTCGTGGAGGAGGCCACGGGGAGGCGGGACTTCCCCTATCCCACCGCCGATCCCGACGCGGAGTACATCCGAGAACTCGAGTTCGACGTATCCGGCCTCAAACCGCTGATCGCCGCCCCGCCGCGGCCGGATAACGTCTACGAAGTCTCGGAGCTCGAAGGGGAGCGCGTGGACACGGTGTTCGTGGGCTCATGTACCAACGGCCGCTACGAGGACATCCGGCTTTTGGCCGAGATCCTGAAGGGGAGGAAGGTGGCCAGAGGGGTGATCCTGAAGGTGGCCCCCGCCACCCGCCGGGTATGGGGGCGACTCCTCAAAGAAGGATGGTTGGAGGTGCTCTACGATGCCGGCGCGATCATCACCCACCCCGCCTGCGCCGGCTGTGCCCAGGGACAGATCGGGATGACGGGGGAAGGGGAAGTCCAGCTCTCTACCGGTAACCGCAACTTCCCCGGAAAGCAGGGCAAAGGTCCCACGTATCTGTGCTCTCCGGCCACCGCCGCGGCCTCGGCCCTGTTCGGGAAGATCACGTCACCCGAGCGCCTTTAAGGAGGGGGAGATGAAACCTACTTTGATCCGGGGAAAGCCGTGGGTGATCCTCGATGCAGAGGGGAGGCTCATCGACGATATCGACACGGACCAGATCTACCACAACGCGTATCTGGCCATCACCGATCCGGGGGAGATGAGGAAGTACGCGTTCAGCAACCTCGCGGGCTGGGAAGACTTCCCCGAAAAGGTTCGTCCCGGGGATATCCTGTTCGTGGGCGAGAACTTCGGAGCGGGTTCCTCGCGGCAACACGCGGTGGACTGTTTCTTGGCCCTGGGGATTGGGGCCATCGTGGGGAAGTCCTTCGGCGCCATCTACAAGCGTAACGCCATCAACTCGGGGCTTCCTCTCCTCGAGATTTCGGAGATCCCGATAAGGGAGCTTATGGACTCGGATGAAGTGGTGGTGGACCTCGAAACCGGTGAGGTAAGGGCCCCCGACGGTCGTCTCATCGCCAGGGCAAAGCCCATGTCCGAGGTAGCGTTGGAGATCTACCGTGCCGGCGGGCTTCTGCGGTTGAAGCCCCGCTGAGAAGAGGTTGGGTGAGCCGGCTAAAATCGAGATGTCGGAGCCATGGCCCTTTGGCGTTGGAGGGGATGGCGCTGGGAAAAGATCCGTGGGTTTCCCCTTTACTTTCCGCCCGATTACCTGCGTATTCGCCGCATCGAGCGTTCCGGCAAAGGGATTTGGGCCATCGAAGCGCGGGAGTTTCCGCCATTGCACGGGGCAGATCGGCTGTGGGAAGCCTTGGAGGGCCTTATCCGTGCCTGCAGGCGCCCCTCCGGTGAAGGTCCCCTCTTGAGGATCGAGCACGGCGAACCGCCGCAGGAAGTGGAAGGGATAGAGCCTTTCCCGGAGGAGGCGTTATGGGATCAAGGGCTTTTCCTGCAGCGGCTGCGACAACCTCCGGATCGTTGGCTCCTTTCGCTCGAGCTCGCAAGGCCGGTGGAAGGCCTCTATGTTTCCCGTTGGGAAAGGTACGTGGCCTCGTGGGGTGTAGCGTTAAAGGCCCTCCTTTCCGCCGTCGAAAAAGGCCCGGCCTGATGGCCGGGCCTCCCTGCGGGCCCTTGCGTTGCGGCAGGGATTCAGGGGCAGCCGCTCCCGAAGCAGAGCCGGATTCTCATGTGCCATCGCCCGTTTTGGAAGTACCAACATATCCGGGCGTCGGCCGGGCACTCGCCGATGAACATGTGCCAGGCGCCGCTCGAGTCGAGGTACCAGCCCCAGACGCAGGGATATGCACAGGGAGGCACGATGTACCCAGGGCAAGGGGGGCAGGGGCCGTACCAACACGGAGGACAGGGCACTACGCCGTAGCTGTAGGCGGGAAGGATCTCCACGGTGTTCCAGGCGGTGACGTAACATCCACAATTCGGTTCGGGAACGATCCCCAAGATCCTGGCCCGTCCTTCATCGGGCGTGGGGCCCATCAACGGATAGGGGTTCATGGGATCCCCGGTGGGGAAGGAAAGGGGTATGGTACTGGCGATGAGGAGGAGCCTGTCCGTGCCGGGAGGCGGGGTAACCCTCAGCTTCCAGTTGGGGTTGTCGGGGAGCACATGGGTCCCGGCGGAGACGTAAGCGTTGGGGGAGTAATAGTTGGGGAAGAGCTGGGTTACCTTTCCGTCGGGAGCGAAGTCGAAGATGTAGACATAGGCCGGCTGTGAAACGTAAAAGTAGATCCTGGCATACTCCCCGATTCGGTACTGCGGCCGTTCCGGCCAGATGGAGGCCGTGAGCCCGGGTGGGGGTTCGGGCTGGAGCCCCAACGGGGAAACGCCTTGCTGTGCCGACGCCATAAGCCCCACCGCGATCAGTATCCCGAAAAGCACCGCTCTTTTCCTCATTTCCGTCACCTCCGCTTGGTATACACCCCTCCCGGGGCGGGGGTTTCGCGGAAAACATAAAGGGGCGAGATACAATAACCTGCGGCGATGAGGTTCTTGGCTTTTATGGTGGCGCTGCTTGCGTTGTGCGTGCCCTTGTTCGGGGGGGAGATTCTCCTTTTGGAGGTGGAGGGTTCCATCAATCCTGTGGTCCAGGAGTATGTCCTGCGAGGGCTTAGGTTGGCGGTCGAGGAGGGAGCCCCGTTGGTGGTGATCCTTCTCGATACTCCAGGAGGGCTCGACTCGGCCACCAAGGAGATTGTGGAGGGGATCATCGCCTCGGAGGTCCCGGTGGTGGTTTACGTCTACCCGGCCGGAGCCAGGGCAGCCTCGGCCGGGACCTTCATCCTGCTTTCGGCCGACATCGCCGCCATGGCCCCCGGTACCAGCGTGGGGGCGGCGCATCCCGTGCTCCTCACCGGGGACAGTCCCGAAGAAGGGGAACCCATGGCGGAGAAGGCACTGAACGACGCCGCCTCCCGAATTCGCGCCATCGCCGAACTCCGGGGCCGCAACGCCGACTGGGCGGAAAGGGCGGTGCGGGAATCGGCTACCGCCACCGCCATTGAGGCGTTGGAGCTCGGGGTAATTGACCTTGTGGTTAACGATTTGGACGAGCTCCTTGCTTCCTTGAACGGCTGGAAACTACCGGACGGACGTGTTATCGAGACCGCCGGCATCCCCGTGGTCCGGGTGAAGAAGACCCTTCGGGAACGGCTTCTCTCCTATCTTGCGGATCCTAACCTCGTTTACATCCTGCTCATTATCGGGCTATATGGCTTGATCTACGAGTTTCTCTCCCCGGGGATTGGTATTGGGTTCGTGATCGGGGGAATCTCGCTGATCCTCGCCCTAATGGGGTTGCAGGTTTTGCCCATAAATCTGGCGGGCCTGGGGCTCATCCTCTTTGGAGTGCTGCTTATGGTCCTGGATGTGTTCACTCCCACCCATGGGATACTGACTACCGGGGGGGTGATAAGCCTCCTTTTGGGCTCCTTCAGCCTCTTTGAGGTAGAGAATCCCGCCATCGGCCTCTCGCGTTGGACGGTGATCGGGGTGGTGGGAACGGTGACGGCCTTTTTCGTGTTCGTGGTCTCAAAAGGCCTTCTTGCCCAACGTCGCCGTCCCAAACCGTTGACCACCATGGTGGGCCTGACTGGGGTGGCCAAAACCGACCTCGTTCCCGGGGGAAAGGAAGGATGGGTACTGGTACGGGGGGAATATTGGCGCGCCCGTGCTGAGGAGCCTGTATCCCGAGGGGACAAGGTAGAAGTTATACGCCAAGATGGAAAAACCCTTGTGGTCCGCCGCGGGAACTGATCCCTTTCCAACTTTGTACTCTAGAGCTTGTCGCTCAAAACCTTACAGGTTAGGGCGATACGGGAATCGGTTTTCAAGACTCCGCGGCCTGGCAGCGCAAAGTAACCCCAAGCCTTGCTTTCTACCGTGTCCGCCACCAAAATGCTCCGCCTTGCCCCAGTGGGACATGGGGTTTACTTCCCCGGAGGCTTGAGGCCTTCGTGTTCGTACTCACGTTTCCTCAGCTCGGCGCGCTTGATCTTTCCGCTCGAGGTCTTGGAGAGTTCGGTCACGAACCCGATCTCCCGGGGATAGTTGTACGGAGCGGTTAGCTCCTTCACATAGTTTTGAAGTTCCCGCACAAGCTCCTCCGCGGGCTCGTACCTCGGCGCCAGGATCACGAAAGCCTCACCGCGTTCCGGGTGCAAGGAAAGCCATCCTGAGCGCTTACCCCCGATGAGGATGGATAGCCCCGGACTTCCTCAACTTCGTCGGCGGTGGAGGTATGGGCCACCACGACCCGCGCCCCCGAGACCTCGACCCGGTAGATAATGTCCTTCGCCCGGAGCATCTCCGTACAAGGGACGGCCACGCCCCCGGCCTTGAAGGTCCCGATCTGCGCGATGAAGGCCTCGGGGAGCCGGGGGAAGATGTGGAGGACGGGGTCTCCTTTTTTCACCCCCGAGCTTCATCAGGACCGCGGCGAATCGCGAGGAAAGCTCCCCCCAGCTCAGGGTACGCCGCTCGCCCGCTTCGGACTCCCACACCACCGCGGGCTTCTCCGGGTGCCGCCAGGCGTGGTCGTCCACCGCCTGGGCGATGCTGTAGTCCGCGGGGATGTCCCATCTGAACTCGCGCCTTTCCCGTTCGTACTCCTCCTTGGTCCAAGGCACCCCTTTGTCCGGAATTCCTTTTTGGGGTTATATCGTACCGCCATGGAGCGGAAAAAGGCCAAGGCGGTGGTGGTACTACACCAGGGGGCGGCGAAGCGGCTCATCGCCAAGGGCGTTGTAGCCCTTCCCCAGGTGAAGCGGGCCCTGGAAGAGGGGATGGTGGTGGTCACCCTGGGGACGACCAACGCCTACGTAGCGGAGGAGCTCACGGGCCGTCCCGTGGACAAGGTTTCCCACTGCGCCGGTTACATCGGCCGGGAATTAGCCGTAGTGCCCGCCGAGAGGCGGGGCAAGGAGTTGGTGTTGGTCCGGGGCACGCCTGTGGAGCTACCGCCAGAAGAGGTGCTGGAGCGGCTCTCGGCGGGCGACGTGGTAATCAAGGGGGGAAACGTCCTGGATTCCGCCGGAAACGTGGGGGTGTTCGTGGCCTCCCGGGACGGCGGCACCGTGGGACGGTACGTGGTCCCGGCCCTGGCCCGGGGGGCGGAGATCGTCATCCCCATCTCCCGCACCAAGAGCATCCACGGCTCGGTACTCGCCCTATCCCGCGATCTCGGCATCGAGCGGCTGCAAGCGGCCATGGGATACCCCATCGGCCTATATCCCCTGCAGGGAACGGTGGTGACGGAGACCGAAGCGGTGGAGCTCCTCTACGGGGTGCGCGCCCGACACCTGGCATCCTGTGGGGTAGGACCGGGGGAGGGCGCGGTGACCCTGCTCATTTCGGGGGAAGAGGATGCCGTAAGCCGCGCTTTTGCGGAGCTCAAGCGGTTGAGCGAGGAAGAGCCACCCCTTGTCTTCGATGTGGACACTGGCTGAACCGGGACGCGGGAAGCTCGTAGAGAAACGCTCTCGATTCCTCTCCTTCGCCTATCCGCTGTCCACGGCGGGAGAGGCCGCAGTCCATGTGGATGAGCTGCGGCGTGAATACCGCGATGCCCGTCACGTGGTCTATGCGTACCGCGTCCTTAAGGGGAAGAAAATCCTCGAGCGGGCCGACGACGCCGGGGAACCCGCTCGCTCCGCCGGATGGGCGATCCTCGAGCTCCTGCGGGGGAAGGACTTGGTGAACGTCCTCGTCGTGGTGGTACGTTATTTCGGCGGGGTGAAGCTCGGGGTGGGTGGACTGCGGCGGGCGTACCGCGATGCGGCCTCCTTGGCCCTTGAGGATGCAGGGATCGTGCAGTATGTACCTCGAGGGAGGTACCGGCTGACCTTTCACCCGGAGCATTCGGGCCGAGCGTTTTCGCTCCTTTCCCGATTGGGTGCGAAGATCCGCTCCCGGGAATACGTGGGAGGTCGGGTGGTCGTGGCCCTGGAGATCCCCTGGGACCGCGTCCCGGACCTGGAAGATGGAATCCGACCGTGGGGAGAGGTCCGGCCGGTAGAATAGCGCGTCATGTTCGAGTTCTTGGAAGGCGAGGTGG
>JAGGWU010000093.1 GCA_021163465.1 Candidatus Bipolaricaulota bacterium | reverse complement strand
GGTGGAGGACGACAACGGCGATCTCTCCGATCCGCGCACCCTGCAGTTGGAGGTCCTTCCCCCGTGCCCTTGTGACTGAAGAAGCGATGTTTGCGTTGGATTTGCCCGATATCGAGGAGGAGCTTCACCGTCTGACAAGGCAAATCCCCCCGGGGCGGGTGACCACCTATAAAGCGTTGGCCGAAGCCCTGGGGGATCCGGCGGCGGTCCGCTTCGTGGCGAGTTGGCTCTCTTCCCACGCCGACGAACTCCCCGTCCACCGAGTGGTCCACGCCTCCGGGGCGGTGGGAAAGGCCGAGTTCGCGGAATCGGCGGAGTTCGCTGAAAGATTGCGCCGGGAGGGCGTAAGGGTGGAGGGGCTTAAGGTCAAACCCCTCATCCGTTACTTTTTCGCCGATTTCAAAACCGACCGGCCCTTGGAACGGCTGCGTCGGGAACAAGGGGAGATCGCGCGCCGGGTGAGGCTGGAACCGCTTCCCCAAGACGTAAAAACAGTGGCCGGTGTCGACGCCGCATATCTGGACTCTGAAGCCATCGGGATCTGCGTCGTCTGCGACCGCAGGGGGGAACCCCTCGATTACGTGGAGGTCAGGCGTGAGGTGCGGTTTCCTTACATTCCCACCTACCTTTCTTACCGCGAGCTCCCCCTGTATCTTGACGCCATCCACGAGGCGGAGGAGAAGGGTCTTTCCCCGGACGTGATTTTGGTAGACGGGAACGGAATCCTCCACCCCCGCCGGGTCGGGATCGCAACGCATCTCGGCGTCCTCCTCGATCGCCCCACGGTCGGGGTGGCAAAGCGCCTTCTCTGCGGGGAGGTAAACACGGAAGGGATGTCCATCGGGGAGTGGCGCCCCGTGGTCTTGGAAGGGGAGACGGTGGGGGCGGCCATGCGCACCGGCCGCAACCGTACCATTTTCATCTCCCCTGGACACCGCGCGGACCTGAAAACAAGCGTTGAGCTCGTGGCTTCCCTCTTGAAAGAGGATCCCCTGCCCGAGCCCCTGCGCTGGGCCCATGCCCTCGCCACCGAGTCCCGCGCCGCTTGATCCGCGAAATTATTACTTATGGGTCTTGAAAAAGGGCGACCGGAGCGATAGCCTTGCCGTGCCATGGGAATCCTCGAGGTAAGAGATCTGGTGGTGACCGTTGAGGGAAAGAAGATCCTCAAAGGGGTTTCCTTTTCCCTGGAAAAGGGAAAGATCCACGCCCTCATGGGGCCCAACGGCTCCGGCAAGTCCACCCTCGCCTTCGCCCTGGCAGGGCACCCCGATTATCCGGTCGAAGAGGGGAGGATCTTTTTGAATTCCGAGGACATCACGGAACTCCCCCCCAATGAGCGCGCCCGCCGCGGGCTCTTTTTGGGGTTCCAATACCCTCCCGAAGTGGAAGGAGTGAGGCTGCGGGAGTTCCTGCGCCTGGCAGCGGCCAACCGCCACGAACACTTCTGCGAGTTCCAGAAGCTTTACCTGGAGTCCCTGGCGTACTTCCGCATGGACGAGCTCGGCGACCGTGAGCTCAACGTGGGCTTTTCCGGCGGCGAGAAGAAGCGGTCGGAGCTTTTACAGATGCGGGTCCTCCGGCCGAAGGTGGCCCTCCTGGATGAGCCCGACTCCGGGGTGGACGTGGATGGCCTGCGCCTGATCGCCGCGGGGATCGAGGAAGCAGCCCGGCTGGGGACAGCGGTCCTCCTCATCACCCACTACCCTCGCATCCTCGAATACCTCCCCATCTCCAGGGTCTTCGTACTGGACGATGGTCGCATCGTGCGGGAAGGGGGGCCGGAGCTCGCTTGGGAGATCGAACGCTCAGGTTACGAGGCGGTGAGGGGATGAAGCGGACCAGCGTGGGGTTGACGGCGGAACTGATAGAGGAGATCTCCCGGGAGAAAGGAGAACCCCGGTGGATGCTGGAACACCGGCTGCGGGCACTGGAGATCTTCCGCAAGCTCCCCATGCCCCGGTTCGGGCCGGATCTCTCCGAGTTGGACTTCTCCGACATCTCCTATTACCTGCGGACGGTGGAGCCGGTGGGGAGTTGGGAAGAGCTACCGGAAGAGATCAGGCGCACCCTCGAGGAGCTGGGGCTCCCCGAGGCGGAGCGTAAGGCCCTGGCGGGCTTGGGGGCCCAGGTGGACTCCGAGGTGGTCTACCGCTCGATCCTCGCGGAGGTCCGGGCTCAAGGGGTGATCTTCGAGCCCATGGAGGAGGCCCTCAAGAACCACCCTGAACTGGTGCGAGAGCACTTCATGAAGGTGATTCCCCCCGAGGACAACAAGTTCGCCGCGCTGCATGGGGCAGTATGGTCGGGGGGGACCTTCGTTTGGGTGCCGGAAGGGGTCGAAGTAGCGATACCGCTTCAGGCCTACTTCCGTATGCAGACGCAAGGGGTGGGACAGTTCGAGCACACCTTGATCGTGGCCGAGGCGGGGAGTTCGGTGCACTACATCGAGGGTTGTTCCGCTCCTCGGTACACCAAGGCGGCGCTGCATTCGGGGATGGTGGAGATCGTGGCCAAGGAAGGGGCCCACGTGCGGTTCACCACAATCCAGAACTGGTCCCGAAACGTATACAACCTGAACAACAAGCGGGCGGTGGCGTACGCGGGGGCGACGGTGGACTGGGTCTCCGGGTCCCTGGGGAGCAAGGTGACGATGCTATACCCCTCCACCATCCTCGCCGGAAGAGGTGCCAAGACGGAAAACCTCTCCTTCAGCTTCGCCCGGAACGGACAGCGGCTCGATCTCGGTGCCAAGGCCATACACCTCGCCCCCGATACCTCTTCCAGGCTCGTTTCCCGCTCGGTGGTTCAAGGGAAGGCCAAGAATGTATTCCGGGGGAAGCTCTACGTTGCCCCAGAGGCGAAGGGAGCCAAGGGGCACGTGGAGTGTTCCACGCTCCTTCTTTCCCCGGAGGCCGAGACGGAAACGATACCTACCCTTGATGTGCGGAACCACGAGGTGGAAGTGGGCCACGAGGCTACCGTGGGAAGGGTCTCTAGGGATCAGCTCTTTTACCTCACGTCCCGGGGATTGGACGAGGCCGAGGCCCTGAGCTTGATCGTCAACGGGTTCGTGTCCCCCATCCTCAAGGAGATACCCTTCGAGTACGCGGTGGAGCTGAAAAGGCTCCTTGAGATGAGCTTTGCGGAGGCGATCGGATGAGGAATGTACGCGGCGATTTCCCGGTGCTTGCGCGCACCGTAAACGGGCATCCCCTCGTTTACTTGGATTCGGCGGCCACGGCCCAAAAGCCCATACAGGTGATCGAAGCAATAGCCCGCTTTTACCGGGAAGCGAACGCCAACGTGCACCGCGGGCTTTATGCGCTTTCGGTGGAGGCTACGGAGCTTTACGAGAATGCACGTAAGAAGATCGCGGCTTTGATCGGGGCACGTCCGGAGGAGGTGATCTTCACCCGTGGGACCACCGAATCCCTCAACCTTCTTGCCTACTCGTTGGGGGAGGCCAGGGTCCGCGAAGGGGACGGGATCCTGGTCACGGTGATGGAACACCATGCCAACCTCATACCGTGGCAGGAACTTGCCCGCCGCAAGGGTGCGGCTCTTTCTGCGGTGAGGATAACCCCAGATGGAGAACTGGACATGGACGATTTCCGCCGCAGGCTCTCGGCTCGAACCGCTGTTGTAGCCGTGACCCACATCTCGAACGTCCTGGGAACGATCAACCCTATCCCCGAGATCTCCCGAGAAGCCCATAGGGTTGGGGCACTGGTGGTGGTGGATGCGGCCCAATCCATCCCGCACCTCCCCGTGGACGTAAGGGAACTCGGTTGCGATTTCCTCGCCTTCTCCGGCCACAAGATGCTTGGGCCAACGGGGATCGGGGTGCTTTGGGGAAGGCGGGAACTCCTGGAGGAGATGCCCCCATTCCTCACGGGAGGCGAGATGATCCGGGAGGTCTGGATCGACCGCGCCACCTGGAACGACCTCCCCTACAAATTCGAGGCGGGCACCCCGCCCATTGCCCAGGCGGTGGGCCTGGGGGCCGCGGTGGAATACCTGGCGGGGCTGGGGATGGAGGAGGTCCGCCGCCACGAGGAGGAGCTCACGGGGCTCCTCTTGGAGGGCCTCAAGGCCCGGGAATACGTGGAGATCTACGGACCCCGGGAACCCCAGAAGCGAGGAGGGGTGGTGGCCTTCAACCTGCGGGGGATCCACCCTCACGATGTCGCGACGCTTCTGGACCAAGAGGGGATCGCCATCCGCGCCGGACACCACTGTGCCCAGCCGCTGCACCGATTACTGGGGGTCCCGGCAAGCTGCAGGGCATCGGTATACGTTTACAATACCCCGGAGGAGATCGAGCTTTTCCTTGCGGCCCTGGACGGGGTGTGGGAGCAGCTGGGATGAGCCCCTATGAAGACCTGATCATCGATCATTGGCGCCATCCGCGTAACAAAGGGACATTGCCCGACCCCGATGTAGACGTAACCGAGGCGAATGTCCCCTGTGGAGACGTGGTACGGCTTCAGCTCAAGGTCCGGAACGGAAAAGTGGAAGACGTGCGCTTCGATGGCCGGGGTTGTGCCATCTCTATGGCCTCGGCGTCGCTCCTTACCGAGATGCTAAAAGGCAAAAGGCTGGAGGAACTGGAAAAGATGCGCCAAGAAGAGCTCCTCGAGGCGCTAGGGGGTGTGATAAAGCCGCGGCTGAACTGTGCCCTCCTTCCTTTCCGGACGCTGCGCAAGGCCTTGGAAGCTTTGGGAGAAACGGGTTCCCGGGTCGATCCCCCCTCTTACAGGTGATCCGGTTGCCGCGGGTGCGCGATTTTCGAGATGCGGGCGCAGGTTTTGGAAAGACAGGGACCGGCCGAAGGGCGACCGTTGGAGCTCCAGGATATCCCGAGCCCTGAGCCCGGCCCGGGTGGGGTCCTCCTGGAAATCTCCGCCTGCGGCGTCTGTCACACCGACCTCCACATCGTGGAAGGAGACCTACCCTTGCACAAAGTGCCCCTAATTCCCGGACACGAGATCGTGGGACGTGTGGTGGCTATGGGGTCCGGGGTTGAAGGGATTTCAGTGGGGCAGCGGGTGGGGGTGGCGTGGCTCCACAAAACGTGTGGGGAGTGCCGCTTCTGCCGCCGTGGCCAAGAGAACCTTTGCGAGCGTGCCCGCTTCACCGGCTGGGACGTGGACGGGGGTTTTGCCGAGTACGTGGTGGCAATAGCGGATTTCGTCTACCCACTCCCCGGCGGACTCCCGGACGAAAAAGCGGCGCCGCTTTTGTGCGCGGGGATCGTGGGATATCGGGCTTTGAAACGCGCTATCCACGGCAAGGAACCGGGGCGGCTCGGCCTCTACGGCTTCGGCGCATCGGCCCACATCGCCATCCAGATCGCGAGGTACCTCGGCTGGGAGGTCTACGTCTTCACCCGCAGCCCCCAGAACAAGGCCCTGGCCCGGGAACTGGGCGCGGCCTGGGTGGGGGAAGCTCAAGATAGGCCCCCTGAGCCCCTGGACGCGGCGGTGATCTACGCCCCCGCCGGGTGGATCGTCCCCGAGGCCCTCAAATCCCTGGACAAAGGGGGCCGCCTCTCCTTGGCCGGGATCCACATGACCCCCATCCCGGAGATGCCCTATTCCCTCCTCTACCACGAGCGGGAAGTGGTCTCGGTGGCCAACGCCACCCGGGACGATGCCCACGAGCTTCTACGCTACGCAGTGGAGATCCCCATCGAGACCGAGGTAACGCCGTTCCCCCTGGACGCGGCGAACGAGGCCCTCCTCAGGCTTAAGGAGCGGAAGGTTCGCGGGGCCGCGGTGCTGGTTGTATGATCGCCGTGGGGTGATGGCGATGGCCCGGCACGAGAAGGCCCCGGTGGCCGAGCTTTTCCCGCCCCAGGGAGAGTGGACTGAGGCGGACTATTTTTCCCTTCCCGAGACCAACCGTTATCTGGAGCTTTCAGAAGGGAGGTTGATCATGCCCCCCCATCCGACGAGGAGCCACCAGGCCGCCCTCGAAGCGTTATATGTAAGGATCAGAGCTTTTGTGGGCGAAAGGAATTTGGGCGAGGTCCATGTCGCTCCTCTACCGGTGAGGCTCTGGCCCGGCAAGATCCGGGAGCCCGATATCTTCTTCATCTCCGCCGAACATCGGGATCGCATCGGCGAAAAAGTCTGTGGGGTACCGGACCTGGTGGTGGAAGTCATCTCCCCGGGCACCCGGGAGGTGGACCGGGGGGAGAAATTTGCCGAGTACGCCAAGGCCGGGGTGCGGGAGTATTGGATCGTGGATCCGGAAAAGCGCACCGTGGAGGTGTTCGCCCTGCGGGGCCATGTCTACGAGCCCCTCGGGATATTCCGGGAGGGGGAGACCGCGAGGTCCGCGCTGCTCCAGGGGCTCGAGATCCCGGTGGAGGAAATCTTCGCCGATCAAGGTCGGTAGCGCTGGGCTCACTTCCCACGTTACCCAGCCCGAACATGGGCGCTCCTGGCGGGCGAAAGGAGGTGACAGTGCTAAAAGAGCTTTCCTGGGAGGAGGCGATAGTGCTTGCGTCTCCGTACCCGTATGTGCTGGCGGTGACGGTGGACCGGGAGGGAAAGCCCAACGCCATCGGCCTGGGGTGGTGGACCTACGTCTCCTGGGAGCCCCCGATGATCGCCATCGCCGTGGGGCCGAAACGGTATTCGTATGAGTGTCTGGAACACTGCGGTGAGTTCGTCCTCTGTTTCCCCGCCGAGGACCAGTGGAAGGGGGCGTGGCACTGCGGCACCGTCTCCGGCCGCGGCCGGGACAAGCTCGCCGAGGCCGGCCTCAAGACGATCCCCGCCAAGGTGGTGAAACCCCCGCTCATCGAGGGGGCCACCGTCTGCTACGAGTGCCGCGTGGTGGAGAGGGTGAAAACCGGGGACCACGAGCTCTTCATCGCCGATGTGGTGGCGATCCACGGCGACCCCGAGAGGGCAAAGCATCTCTACTCCATCGGCTACGAGCGGCTTACCGCCATATCCCACGCCGAGGTGAAGCCCTTACGGTGAAGGACATTGAAGGCCTCCGGCACGCCCTCCACGGGAG
>JAGGWU010000097.1 GCA_021163465.1 Candidatus Bipolaricaulota bacterium | reverse complement strand
GCGGATCGAGCACCACCGGCAGAAGCTCGGGCTCCCGGTGGCGGTGGCCATGGAGGGATACAACGGCCATGCTCGCCCCCTGGACAAAATGATCATGGAGAAGGGCTACAAGCTCTACAACGTGAACAACTTGAAGTTAGCGCGGTTCCGGGAGATCTTCCCCGGACCGGCCAAGACGGACTCCCTGGATGTCCGGAAGATCCTGGAGCTCTTCCACCTGAAGGGTCACCTCCCCGTGGCAAAGGATGTGCTCCAGGAGGTGCCCGGGGTCCCCAAGGAAAACGAGAAGCTGAAGCGGCTTACCCGCAGGAGGAAACAGCTTGTCCACGAGAAGGTGCGGGTGATGAAGAGGATGCAGGCTGACCTCCAAGCGGTCTGTCCTGAACTCCTGGACAACCTGTGGTTCCTGAGGTTTCTCTCAAGCCGTGACGATCTTGAGGAATTGGCACGGCTTACCCCGGAGGAGGTCCGGAAGATCCCTGGGATTGGGGTGAAGTACGCCGAGCTCGTTCGGAAATGGCAGCGAGGAGCCAAGTTTTCCCCGGAGGTGGAGTACGTGGGGCCGATGATCGTCGCGGATGCCCAGCGGATCTTGGGACTGCTTTCGGAGATTGCTGGCTTGGAGGAAGCCATCGAGGAGCTCTGTGAGGAGTCGGAACTAGCGCGGAGGCTACGAAGCATCCCTGGGTTCGGGGTGATCTCGGCGGCGGAGCTTGCAGGGGAGATCGGGACGCTGGAGCGGTTCGGCTCCGAGGCGAGTCTGACCCTGTACCTGGGGATGTGCCCGCTGGACAAGCAATCGGGGCAGACGCATGGGACGAGAAGCCCAAGACAAGTCAATCGAAGGGCGAAGGCGGCGATGATGGTGGCGGTGGCCCACCACATCTGGGAGGTGCCTGAGTCCCGGGCCTACTACGAGAAGAAGAGGGCGGAAGGCAAAAGGCACAACCAGGCGGTGAGATCCATGGCCAGGCATCTAGTGCGGGTGATGTGGTCCATGACCAAACACGGAAGGGACTATGAGGTTCGGGAGGCCTCATGCCTCTGTTGAAAATCCTAACGGGATGTTCAGGTCTTGCAATCCAACAGTTACTGGGTTTTCACCTGCTTGGCAAGCTGCGATAAATCCCGCGCAGGCCCTGTTAAAAATATCCGTCCACGATGAGGTTGTGGAGCCAAGCGAAGGTCCGAAGCCACCTCCTCAAGCTGTCCAAGCTTTGTGGGGAAATAGCGGTCGAAGCCCTTGATCCTCCGTTCGAGGAACTTCCCGAAGAATCCCTCGATCACCGATCTCTCCCCTCCCCGGACAATCCTCCAGCGGAGAACGGAACATTGTTGTGTTCATTGGAAGAAATTGGCCACTATCATTTTTCATAAGGGATGGTTTTCCTTTTCGCAACGGTATCGATGCTGAGCCTGGTGCTTCTCGGAAGCGGTCAGGAGTTCGGTGGGAGCCTCTATTCGAAGCTATCCTGGGCCCCCGACGAGGGATTCCTTGTCACCTCCCAGTTGGGGATCGATGCCGAGTTCGACTCCTTCAGCGCCGGGGCGAAAGCGAAGATCAAGAAGAACAAGCTGGCAGGGGTTGCCCTCGACTTTCGGTGGTACGAGCGGCCGTTGCGCCTTTCGGGAAAAGCTGAGTTCACCCCGGACACGTTCGATCAGGGTGTCCTGGAATTCCGTTATTGGGAGGACCCCTGGATCGTGAAACTGAAAGGCAGCTTATCCGCAAATGAGCCCCCTAAACTTGAATTCGAGGGGAGCTACGAGGACAAGCTCGAGACGGAATGGTGTCTCTGTTTTCGGGATCCTTTCCATCTTAAGGAGCTTAAACTGAGCGTTACTTTGCCCTTGGACGCGTCCAGCTCCCTCTCCTTGGGGACCGTGGCCGATGAGGATCGAGGACCGGGGTTGATCCTGGAGTGGGAGGGCACCACCGGGTGGGGGGATCTCCGACTGAAGTTCAGCGATTTTCGCTTTTATTCCGCTGAACTCCTCAAGGAGTGGTCCGCCACAAGGTGGGAACATGAATTGAACCTTACCGTGGACGCTTCTGAAGCCTTAACGGTGGAGCTGGCGGGGAAAAGCACCTTTTACCGGGCCGAGGATATAGGCTACGGGATTTCTACCAAGCTTAAACAAACCGAAACTTTTGAGCTTAAACGGTTGCAGTTCTTCGCCTTCGGCCCGGGATGGGAGTTGCGGCTGAAGCCTGTCGCACAGGAACTCTACCTGTACGGCGAAAAGGCCGTGGGCAATGAAACCCTCATTGGGGTGGAGTTATCCCTGGGCGCGGAGGAATGGGAGGGGAGCGTATGGGTGGAGGGGGCCATCGGGGAAGGGCCGGAATGGAGCGTGGGCTGCGACTTGATCGAGGGGCTCTTGGACGAAATCTACCTGGAGGTTTATGTCGAGATCTGAACGTCAAGGGTTGTCTCGTCGGGCGGGGACCGCTAAAATGGATCTATGGGAAGAACTTACTTTAACATAGGAGGTGATGGAATATGAGAAAGCGTGGTATGTGGTTGCTGCTCTTGGTTTTCGCTCTGAGCTGTTGCCTTCCGATTGTGGGATTAGCGAAGAAGGGTGATGGGGCCGGGGTCAAGGTTAGGGCCCGGGTAGGTGGCCAGATCCTCATCGAGATCCAAAGCGGCGACGAGATAAGCTTCGAGGTGGATCCCGTCATGAACCCGGAGGACACTGCCCTGACGGAGATCTTGGTGCGGACGAACGCAGCGAAGTACTCCATCGTGGCGAAGTTCGGGGAGTTCCTGATCGGGGATTATGACCTGATAAAGAACGAGAAGTTTTTCATCCGTTCCAAGGCCCCGGGAAGCGGCCAGGGGATCGACGACTGGATTGTGCCCAAGGACGAGGTAGTGGTGTTGAAGGGTGAAGACGGTCGGACCCCGGGTGAGGTGACGGTGGTGGAGTACCTCCTCCGGGTGGACTTCACCGTGCCGTCGGGGGAAGGGAAGCTGGAGATCATCTATACCGCCGTCCCAGAGTTCTGAGGGAGGTGATGTAACGATGAGGATAAGGCTGGTCTCCCTGGCGTTCTCCTTCCTGGGCTTTGCTTTTCTGGCCACCGGCGGCGGAATCGCCCTCTCGCCCTTGGTCACGGAGATCGTGCTCCCCCCAGGAAGCTCGTACCAGGACATGATCATGATCACCAACACCGGCGATGAGCCGGTGATCGTGACGGCACAGGCCCTGGGCTTCATCGCCCCGGAAGGAATCCCCCGCTTCTTAACCCCGGACGTAGATCATTACCCGTTCAGCGGCAGGGATCTCCTGGAGATCCAACCGAAGGAAAAGGAGGTGGGACCTGGGGAGACGGCTTATTTTACCTATGTTTTACACATGCCGGAGGAACTTGAGCCCTTTGGGGGAAGATATGTGGCGGCCGTATTCCAGGCGTTCCCGAAGGAAGTTGGGGAAGCCCAGGTTATCGTCACCACCAGGGTGGCCTCTATCTTCCTCGTAAGCCCGGGGACCGGTGCCGCCCCACATTTCACCTTCAATAACGTCCGAATATACCAATCAGATGAGGATCCAAGGAAAATCATCCTCGAAGCGGAAGTGACGAACGACGGAAATCTCCACGTGAGTCGCGATCAGATCATCGGGTGGATCTATGTGACCGACGTGGACGGTTACCTCATCGATTCGTTCCAGGTAGAGACGCACACCATGCTTCCCGGGAACAAGTACGTCCATCGGGAGGTCTGGACGGCGCCGCAGGATCTCCTTCCCGGGACCTACCAGTTCCATTTGGACCTTTTGGTTTTCGCCCCTGTGGGCCAAAAGACCCAGCAGTATCACCTAAGCCTCCCTGTGGAACTGAGCTTTTGAAAAGGATCTGAAGGGTTAAGAGCGGTGCGGGGAAGGGGCCCGATCCCCTTCCCTATTTTGATGAGAGTTGGAGAGCTCTTGGCTGAATTTGTGGCCATGGGGTGCGGGATCTTGGCCTGCGAGTGCAACGTCTCCTACAGCGATCCCGACGCCATAGCCGCTGATCGTGGTGTCGAGGAAGCAGAAGCGTGAATCGTAGACCGCCCAGAACCCTCTTCCCTCTTTCCCTTCGCCAACGAAGCGGCAGCACCGGACTACCGCCTCCCCTTCCCCCAGAGCCATACCCCGGGGGAATCGCGGAAGGTGCAGTCGTGGAGGAAGATGCGGGCACTTCCCCTCAGGAGGACGCCGGTTTCGTTCCCAGGACCTACCCGGGAGGATATGGCTTCGAGGTAAGCCCCGTCATGCACCAGGATCCCCTCGTGGCGGTTACTCCAGACCTCGCAGCCGATCAAGGTAACCCGGGAACGATCGAAGGCTTCGACACCCCTTGCGTTATCCACGAGCTCGCAGCCGATCAGGGAGACCCGGGCCCTATCCCGGACGCTCACCCCGGCCTCGCAGGGGAGTAAAAGCCCTGGCATTGCTCCCCTGAGGTGTGGGCGCCCTCGAGGACAAGGCCGATCAAGGTCACCGGGGATCGCCTCTCACCTCGATCACCGCCCTGTCCGGCTCCCGGCTCCAGATGACCGCGCCCTCCCCCCACGATCACGAGGTCCTTGGTGACGGTGATGTTCTCCCGCCGTTCTCTTCCCTGCAGGACGATCACGGAACCGGTCTGTGCCGCACCGATCGCTGTCTGAAGCGATTCCCCAACCCCCAAGACACAAGCCCTTGGGCGAAAGCACAGGAAGCAAAGGGGAGACAGAGGAAGACCCAAAAGATATACTGGGGTTGCCCCGCTTTGATGGACAGTCTGCTGCTTGGTCGGCGGAATCAAAACAAGCCCACCGTTCAAGCACCGAAACCTCCCACCCCTTGCGACACCAGGACGCCTTCAGCGCCCGCGTACATGGGTTTCCTCTGTTCCACCCCCTGGTAGTCTTCCTCGAACTCCACAGGGCTCATGTCCCAAGCTCAGCTCGCAGGGCGTGATGCCTCATAAATAGGTGTTACCGAAGGCCCCGGTTTTGCCTCCTAATTGGGTTACTTTCGCAGTTGCCATAGTTTCCTTAAATTTGCCTCCATCCGCCTCTTTATCTCCACGGGGTTCAGCG
>JAGGWU010000103.1 GCA_021163465.1 Candidatus Bipolaricaulota bacterium | reverse complement strand
GGCGGCTGCTCGGGCTTCCCCACTTTTCCGGAGCTAACTTCGCCGTTAGGAAGGAGGCTTTCTCCCGGGCAGGGGGGTTCCGCTCCCCGGATGGGCGCTTTTACTCCGATTGGGAGGATATCCAGCTGGGCTTCAAGCTCCGCAAGCTGGGAAAGGTCCGGTACCTTCCCGATCTCGTCGTCCTCACCTCGGCTAGGAAGCTTCGGCCGGCGAGCGCCCGGCACATGATCGTCGGGAACGCGAAAAGAATGGTGCGCGTATACATCCTGGGGAGGCCCCTTTAAGGCAACGGGCATTTGATGCGGAGGTGGGGGTATGGCAAGGCGGGAACGAGCTCCCTCTGAGGGACCGAGGGTCGGGTTGGCGCTGGCCTCGGGCGGGGCCCGGGGATCGGCCCACGTGGGCGTCCTCAAGGTGCTTGAGCGCGAGGGCATCGAGGTCTCCGCCATCGCCGGCTCCAGCATCGGGTCCATGGTGGGTGGGGCCTATGCTGCCGGGGTCTCCGTGGAGCGCATCGAACAGGAATGGTTAAACACAAATCTGCCCAAGGTGGTCAGGAGCTTCCTCCCCACCTTCCCCCGGGCGGGCCTTAGCTCCGGCGGCGAGCTGAGAAAATATCTCAAGTCCATGTTTGGGGACCTGCGGATAGAGGACCTCGAGATCCCGTTCGCCGCGGTGGCCTGCGACCTCGATACCGGGGAGACGGTAGTGCTCCGGGAGGGCCCCTTGGTGGATGCCCTCAGGGCCTCCACCGCCATCCCAGGGATCTTCTTCCCGGTGAGGTGGGGAAGGAGGATCCTCGTTGACGGAGGGCTGGTTGAACCGCTGCCGGTCCGGGTATGCCGGGAGCTTGGGGCGGAGATCGTGATCGGGGTGGACATCGTGCCCCGTCCCCCGGCCGACCACCCCGGAGGGACGGCGCACCTGGCGCCGGCTGGCCCAGCGGCTGGGGGAGGAGCTCAAGGGCCGCACTTGGGTGCCGGCGAGCCTGGTGGGGCTCCTGGCCGAGCTCGCGGAGGAGGGGACGCAAGAGGAGCGGCCGCTCCCCGGGCTGTACACCGTGATCAACCAGGCGGTGGCCATCTTCCAACAGGAGATCCTCCGGCTCAAGCTCACCCTTTGGCCGGCGGACGTCCTGGTGCGGCCCGAGCTTCCGCCGGTGGTAAGCTACCTGCGCGCGGCCGAGGGGATCCGGGCCGGGGAGCGGGCCATGGAGGCCGCCCTCCCCGAGCTCCGCGCCCTGCTTTCCCGGGGCTAACGTCCCTTGCGTTCGGGACTTCCATGGCTTAATATCGGTTCCGATATATCGGAACCGATATTAAGCCATGGCAGCGCGGGGGATACTCAAGGTATGGCTCCTCAAGCTCCTCTCCGAGGGGAGTAAGACGGGCTACGACCTCATCAAGGAGATGGAGGCGCGGGTCGGCTGGCAGCCCTCCCCGGGCTCAGTTTACCCCCTCCTCCAGATGCTGGGCGAGGCGGGCCTTCTGCGCGCCAAACCCGCGGGGAACAAGGTCTACTGGGAGTTGACCCCCGAAGGGAGGCAATACCTCGACGAGCTCCGGGAGAGGCGAAGGGAGTGGCTCAGGGAGCTGGGGATAAGGGAGCAGGCGGTGTGGAAGGCCTTCGACGATCCCCATCATCCCATGCTCCTTTTCCCCCGGATGGCACACCTGGTCAAGGAGGCCTTCCTCCAGGGTAAAGGCGGAGAGGCCTTCCGTATCCTGGAGGAGGCCCGGCGGAAGCTGGAGGAGCTGTTGGGAGAAGGATGAACACGGCGATAGAGGTCGAGGGCTTGGTCAAGGTCTACCGGGGTGGGGTCAGGGCGGTGGATGGGATCTCGTTCTCCATCCGGGAGCGCGAGATCTTCGGTTTCCTTGGGCCCAACGGGGCCGGAAAATCCACCACCATCAAGTGCGTGATCGGCCTTCTGCGGCCCACCTCCGGGACGATCCGCGTCCTGGGAAAAGATGTGCGCCGCGACCCGGGGGCGGTGAAGCGGAACATCGGCTACGCCGCCCAGGAGACGGCGGTGGACGACCGGCTCACCGGCTGGGAGAACCTCTATCTCCAAGGGCGCTTTTATCACCTCTCCCGGAGGGAGATCCGCCGCCGGGGCGAGGAAGTTCTCAAGCTTTTCGGCCTCTGGGAGAGGAGGAACGACACCGCCGACACCTACTCGGGAGGGATGCTCAAGCGCCTGGATATCGCCTGTGCCCTGATCCACCGTCCCAGGATCCTGTTCCTGGACGAGCCCACTTTGGGCCTCGATGTACAGACCCGTAAGACGATCTGGGATTACATCGAGCGCTTGCGGAGCGAGCACGGGATGACCATCTTCCTCACCACCCACTACATGGAGGAGGCGGACGTGTTGTCGGATCGGGTGGCGATCATCGACCGGGGGAGGATCGTGGCCCTGGACCGGCCCGGGGCCCTCAAGGCCGGGATCGGGGGCGACCTCATCACGGTGAGGTTCTCCACCGGGGATGGCCTTGAGCCGCTCCTCCGTTCCCTCAAGGCCCTCCCTGGGGTGCGGGAGATAAGGGAGGCCCAGGACGGCATCCACCGGATCGTGGTGGAGAAGAACGGGGACCAACTGATCCCCGAAATCGTGCGCCTGGCCCAGGACCACGGGATCGGCATCCACTCCATCCGCCTCAAGCGCCCCACCCTGGACGACGTCTACCTCCACTACACCGGCCGTCAGATCCGGGAGGCGGAGGGCTCCCGGGAGGAGCTCATCCGGAGCCGGGTCATGGCCAGGAGGATCCGCCGATGATGTTCCTCTCGGATGTTTGGTACATAGCCTGGCGGGAGCTCATCAAGTTCCTCCGGGCCAAGGTGCGGGTGGTGGTGACCCTGATCCAGCCGCTCCTTTGGCTTGTGCTCGTGGGAAACGTGATGGAAGGCTTTTCCAAGAATCCCTATGTCCAGCAGATGCTCGGCACCCAAAGTTACCT
>JAGGWU010000133.1 GCA_021163465.1 Candidatus Bipolaricaulota bacterium | reverse complement strand
GGCTGAGCAGATGGGGGTCAGCCGGCCGACAGTCCGCGAAGCTTTGAGTGCCTTGGCTGCTGTAGGCCTGATAGAGTCAAGGCCAGGCAGTGGCAATTTTGTTAGAAATCCCGCTAATTCTATTGTACGAGAAGCTTTACTAATTTTGGAGAATGAGTCCAGCTGTCTGGAAATAATGGAGGCAAGGGGACTTTTGGAACCTCCGGTTGCTGGATTAGCTGCTCGGAAACGCACGGAAGATGACATCAAACAGCTTAGGTCAGCCTATACGAAGCTAAGTGAGTTAGCGAAGGAAGGGTCTTTTGATTCCTATTTTGATGCAGATAAGGATTTTCACCTGGCGCTTGTCAATGCCGCAAGGAACAATCTTATAACAAGCGTACTTGTTCCATTGATCAACACGATGGATCAGCATCTTTATCGGGAGTTTACGCGCAAATATTACTTCCGCGATGAGCACGGGATCGCTCAAGTGGCAGCGTTGCACAAGGACATCCTGGCAGCTGTGGAGGCGGGCGATTCTGATCGGGCCGCCGCGGAGATGCGAAAGCACTGGGTGCGGATGTGGAAACTGGTTCAAGACGGCGACGGTACGAACGACGCTGCTGAGTTTTCATTTTTCATGGTGTGATGGATCTCTTTTTTCGGGAGGGGGTGGTGTGAAGGGAAGAAGCTTGTGCTCGTGATGAGTCAGGTACGAAGAGAGGATTGAGGCATTCCCAATTAAAAGGAGGTGTTGTGATGCTCACGAGAAAGCTTTTTGCCATAGGCTTTTTAGGTATTCTGCTAGCGGGTGGGCTTGCGCTCGCGGAGGAGCCAAAGTACGGGGGCACTCTGAAGGTAGCCCTGGCCTCCGAGCCCGGGACCCTGGACATGCAGCTTACCACGGGTGTTGCGGCCAGCATCCCCGCCCGGCACATATTCGAAGGGCTCTTCGCATTTGATGAGAACTACACCCCCAAACCCATGCTCCTCGAAAGCTGGGAACGCAGCCCTGATGGCAAAACGGTGACCTTCCATCTACGGAAAGGGGTCCTTTTCCATAATGGAAAGGAGCTGGTGGCCGAGGACGTGGTGGCCTCCCTCGAGCGCTGGGGCAAATATGGCCTGACCTCCAAAGCCCTATGGAGCCATGTCCAAAAACTGGAGGCCGTGGACAACTACACCGTGGGAATGATCTTAGACCAGCCTTTCGCCCCCTTGGAGACCTACCTCGCCAATATCTACGGTGGTCCCCGGATCTACCCCAAGGAGGTTGCTGAGGCCGCCGGGAACGAGCCCATCGCCCCCGAGAACTACATCGGCACGGGCCCCTACAAGTTCGCTGAGTGGAAGGCCGGTGACTATATCAGGCTTGTGCGGTTCGATAGATATGTGGCACGCGAAGACAAACCCAGCGGCTTTGCAGGGAAGCGCACAGCCTATTTCGATGAACTCATCTTCTACTTTGTGCCTGAAGACAACGCCCGCTTAGTGGGTGTTCAAGCTGGTACCTATGACTATGTTGTAAATATCCCGAATGACCTCTACCCAGACATCGAAGGAGACCCAAACATTGTCCCCATCATCGCAGACCATCCACCGATTTATCCTATGGCCCTTTGTAACACCATCGCGGGCCTTACGGCCAACGTGAAGATCCGCCAGGCGATTCTGGCCGCCCTGGACATGGAGCCCATCATGCTCGCCGGCTACGGCGATCCAAAGTTCTGGAAGCTCAACGGAAGCTATTTCGCTCCCGGCATCCGCTGGTACACTGCCGCCGGCACCGAGGCCTACGATCAGGCCGATCCCGAAAAGGCGAAGAGGCTCCTGGAGGAGGCAGGATACAACGGCGAGCCCCTGCGCCTCATCGTGGCCGGGGACATGACCGCTCAGTACAACCAGTCCCTGGTGGTGGCCGATCAGCTCAAGAAAGCTGGGTTCAACGTAGATCTCCAGGTCTACGACAAGGCCACTTTCTTCGCCCGCCGCAACGACCGCGAGAATCCCCAGTGGGAACTGGCGTTCTCCTACTACTACACCATCCCCGATCCGTCCCTGGTGCTCATGTTGAGCCCCACCTACGCCGGATGGTGGGACACGCCGCAGAAGCGGATCCTTGTCGAGGTCCTCAACCAGATCACCGACTTCAAGGTACGCTACAAGGTGTGGGAAGCCGTCATGGAGCTCTGGTACATCGAGGTACCCGCCATCAAGTTCGGCGACGCCTTCCAGCTGCACCTGAAGCGCGCGGAGCTCAAGGGTTACGGCACGGACTACATCAACATGGGCGCCGCCCCGTATTTCTGGAACTCCTGGAAGTAAATGGGATTCTCGGGGCCTCCCCGATATCGGGGAGGCCCTTTCTGTAGAACAGATGTTTTCCTTCATCGTCCGCCGAAGCGTGGGGATGGTGGTGAGTGTCCTGTTGGTGGTCACCATCACCTTCATCCTTATGCAACTCATCCCCGGGGATCCGGCCTCAGTCCTCCTCGGCCCCAACGCTACCCCAGAGCAAATAGAGGCCTTGAAGCGGACCTGGGGCCTGGATAGGCCAATCGTGGTACAGTTCTATAAGTACTTTGCCAACTTCTTCCGGGGAAATTTGGGGGAGTCCATCTTCTTCCGCCAGCCGGTGCTCCGGATCATCGGCCAGCGGGCCGAGACTAGTGTGTTTCTTGGGATCATGGCCCTGCTCGTCGTAGTGGGACTAGGGCTTCCCGCGGGGGTGATGGCTGCCATCAGGCCCAACAGCTGGCTCGATAACTCCTTGCTCCTCGTGGCCCTGGCCGGTGCTTCCATCCCCAGCTTCTGGCTCGGCTTAATGTTGATGGCGGTATTCGCGGGAAAGCTCCATCTCCTCCCTAGCTCCGGCTACACCTCGGTGATCGCCACAGGGAACATCGCCAACCTGAAGAACCTGATCCTCCCCGCCTTTGCCCTGGGGTTCGTAAACGCGGCCCTGGTGGCCCGGACCGCCCGCTCCAGCATGCTGGACGTATTGCGGGCCGATTACATCACCACCGCCCGGGCCAAGGGACTGCGGGACTCCACGATAATCCTGAAGCACGCCCTGCGCAACGCTGCCATCCCCATTACCACTGTGGTCTCCTTCACTTTCGCTTCTCTCGTCTCTGGGGCGGTAGTGACAGAGAACGTCTTTGCCCTCCCCGGTGTGGGAAGCCTTATCGTACAATCGGTACTCAAGCGGGACTACCCCATGATCCAGGGCATCATGCTGGTGGTGGCGGTTCTGTACGTGGTGATCAACTTTGTCACCGACCTCACGTACGCGTTTTTGGATCCCAGGATCAGATACCGATGAAGAGGGGGAGGACGGAGTGAGACTAGCGAGGACCCTGCTACGGCGGAAGGCAGTCCTGTTCGCCCTGCTGGTCCTCGGGGCATTGCTGATAGTAGCCGCCTTCTCCCCCCTGTTCGTCCCCTACGACCCGGATGCCCTGAATCTGACCGGCCGTCTCCAGCCCCCTAACCTCACCCATCCCTTCGGCACCGATCACTTCGGCCGGGACATCCTCAGCCGGACGTTGGTGGGGACCAGGGTGACCTTCATCTTGGGCCTCTCCATCTCCGCGTTCGCACTAGTATTCGGGGTGCCAATTGGCGTCTTGAGCGGATACTACGACCGATTGGGGATGGTGGTCATGCGGGTGATCGACGCCCTCATGGCCTTCCCCGCCATCATCTTGGCGTTGGCCCTCATGGCCATCATGGGTAAGCCAGGCATGGTGAATGTGATCATCGCTGTGGGGATGGTATGGGCTCCGCGGATGGTGCGGGTAGTTTACAGCTCTACCCTCTCCGTTCGCGAGAACACCTATGTGGAAGCCGCCCGCGCCCTGGGGGCTTCCTCCTGGAGGATCTTGCTTCGCCACATCACGATAAACCTCCTCTCCCCGGTCATCGTTCAGGCCACCTTTACCTTCGCCTTCTCCATCATGGAGGTGGCAGCTCTGAACTTCCTCGGAGTCGGGGTTCCACCCTACGTTCCCACTTGGGGAGGTATGATGAACGAGGGACGGACGTACATCAACAGGGCACCCTGGATAATCTTTTTTCCCGGGGTCTTCCTGGCGATCTCGGTTCTGTCTTTCAACCTCGTGGGTGATGCCCTGCGGGACAGGTTGGATCCCAAGCTGAGGAACGTGGTGTGATGAGGATGCACGACGGCATTGGAGGGCGAGTTCGCGAGGAGCTTTTGGAACTCCTGGTGGAGCTGGTTCGCATCCCCAGCCCGAACCCGCCGGGCGACGAGGACCGAGTGGCGGAGTTCGCCTTACATTACCTTGTGGAGTCTGACATCGATGCCCAGCGGGTGCCGCTTGAGGACAAGCGCAGCTCGGTGGTGGGACGGGTGCAGGGCCAGGGGACTGGGAGCATTGTGCTCTGCGGCCATCTGGACACAGTCGCTGTGCACGAGGAGAAGTGGAGCGTGCCCCCGTTCTCCGGGCGCTTGGTGGGGGACAGGGTATATGGGCGGGGTGCCGCCGACATGAAGGGCGGAGTGGCGGCCATCCTGCGGGCCGCTCGCTGGATTGTGGAGACGGGCCGCCGCCTGAGAAAGTCCCTTGTGGTTGCCTTAACCGCGGACGAGGAAGGTGGCTACCGGGGGGCCAGATCCCTTGTCGAGGGGGGGTACCTGGACGACGCCGAGTTTCTCCTCATCGCCGAGCCCACCGGGGGGGCAGTGTTCCTGGGCCAGAAGGGCGAGCTTTGGATAAGGGCCTCCTTCTCCGGGCGAGCTGCCCACGGCTCGGTCCCCGAGCTGGGCGCAAACGCGGTCTTGCCCGCCTGCCAGTT
>JAGGWU010000043.1 GCA_021163465.1 Candidatus Bipolaricaulota bacterium | reverse complement strand
TCATTGAGCGAGGCGCTGCTGCATGGCGGTATTCATACCCGGACCCGCGTCAACATTCATTATTTCGAGTCCCAGGAAATCGAGCGCGACGGTGCAGATTGCCTCAGCGAAATGGATGGCATTGTTGTGCCCGGAGGCTTCGGCGATCGTGGCATCGAAGGCAAGATCAATGCGGTACGTTATGCACGCGAGAACAATGTGCCCTACCTCGGCATATGCCTGGGGATGCAGGTGGCGGTGATCGCCTTCGCCCGCCATGCCCTGGGGCTTCGGGAAGCCCATTCCACCGAGTTTCAACCGGATACGCCGCATCCGGTGATCGATCTTCTGCCGGAGCAGCGGCACCTCAGGGCCAAAGGGGGGACCATGCGCCTCGGGGCTTATCCCGCCGTCCTGAAGGAGGGCTCGCGGGCCCGGGCGATATACGGGAAGGGCGAGATCGCGGAACGTCATCGTCACCGCTATGAGTTCAATCCAGACTATCTCGAGGACTTCGAGCGGGCGGGGATGATCGCAAGCGGCCTCTCTCCGGACGGAAGGCTCGTGGAGATAGTGGAGATCCCCGATCATCCATGGTACATCGGGGTTCAATTCCACCCCGAATATACCTCGCGTCCTCTGTGTCCACACCCTCTGTTCGTGGATTTCGTGCGGTCATGTGCCGAAAGGCGCTCTTGATGGCTGCGGGCCTCCTCATCGCCCTGGCCGGGCTGGGGGAGCGCGTCCGGGTAGAGAAGCCTTGGCTGGTGGCATACGACGCCGAGGGACATCCTCTCTGGGAGCTCTTGGCCACGGAGGTGGAAGGCACCACCACCGGCTGGACCGCCACGGAAGTGACGGTGCGCATCTTTGGCGCCGATGGCGAGGTCGCCATCGAGGCCCATGTGGCCGAGCTTGAAACCGACGCAAAGGGTTCCCGTTGGAATTCCACCGCGCCCGTGGAGGGGGAAGGGGCTAGCTTCCGTTTCTGTGCCGAGGGTGTCCGATGGGAGGACGAAAAGCTCAGGATCGAGGGGCTTAAATTCGAATCCGGCGAGCTCGCGCTCACCGCCCAGGTTGCCACCTGGAGCCGGGACGGAAGATGGCACTTGATGGGGGCAGTGGCGAATTACGGGGAGTGGGAACTCGAGTTCTCCCAGGGTGTTTACCAACAAGACAAAGAAGTATTGGAGATAACGAAAGGCCTCGTGGCCCGGGGTTGGGGGTGGGAAGTGCGGGCCGAGGGAGCCGAGATCGACATCTCGGCCAAAAGGGTAGTGCTTCAGGGGGTCGAGGTTGTCGAAGCTTGAGGCCACCGGGCTCACCAAGCGCTTCGGGAGGCGCCCGGTGATAGTAAACCTTGACATTTCCTTTCAGTCCGGAAAGATCTTCGGGCTTTTGGGCCCCAACGGGGCGGGGAAGACCACCACCTTTTACCTCCTGGTGGGGTTTCTTCCGGCAAACCGGGGAAAAATTTATCTCGATGGGAACAGAATAGATCACCTTCCCTTTTTCCGGCGGGCACGGCTGGGGATCCAATACCTCCCTCAGGAGCCCTCCATCTTCTCACACACCACCGTGCGCGGAAACATCCGCCTGGCATTGGCCGGGACGCGACGCCGCTGGGACGGCAGGGTGGAGGGGATCGTGGATGAACTGGGGATCCGGGCGCTCCTGCGGCGGCCGGCCCTCGCCCTGTCGGCGGGGGAGAGGCGCCGTGTGGAGATCGCCCGCGCGCTGGTCACCTCGCCCAAGTTCCTCCTCTTGGATGAGCCCTTCACCGGGGTCGATCCCCTGACCATTGCGGAACTGCAGTCGCTCTTGGGTGACCTTTCTCGGCGGGGGATCGGGGTGGTGATCACCGACCACAACGTGCGTGACGCCCTCAAGATCACCGCCTACGCCTACCTGATCCACGAGGGAAGGATCATCGCCCAGGGGACCCCGGAGGAGCTCCTCGAAGATCCCCTTGCCAGGCGGTACTACTTGGGCAAGGATTTTTCGCTTTGAGACCGCGGGCACAGGGATATCCGGGCGTACTCTAACGTCTTCTCCAAGCGGTCACGAGGCCCAGGATCAAAGATCGAACAGCGGGAGGTCTCCCGTATCCGATCCCTTTTCGCCGGGCGTCGGTGTCCCCTTGCCCCCTTCTCCAATCCGGCTATCGGAAGCCAAAGCGAGTCCCTCTTTTCCGTCCACCTCGCCCTCTGACGCCAGGGAAGGAACCCCTTTCCCTGGGTCTGCAGGATGGGGCTTTACCTGATCACGGACGCAGAACTCGGTGAACGGGCAATACCGACATTGATCGTATTCCCAGTCGCTTTTGTCCGGGAGAGGGGGAAGCCTTCCTTCCCGGAAGATCAGGCGATGGAGGTCCTGAAACTGTGAGAGGACGCGCTTCACCGTCTCCTCATCCCGTTCCACCAGGAACTCCCTCAGGGCCTGGTTGGCCTTATTCTCCATGAGGATGATCCCCCGGGGGACATCGAGGTAGTGGAGGTACAGCTGGAGCTGGAGGTAATGATCCCGCCGGGGCCGCGCCACTGCCTGGTCGAACTGGTAGGGATGTACGCTCTTTATCTCCACCACGAAGTTCTCCCCGCCCAGGGAGATGATGGCATCGGCCCGGCCGTGAAAGAGGGGATTGGGGGGCAAGGGGACCTCCGCCGCCACGGCGAGCCCCATGGAGAAAAGGGCCCCCACGATCCGGCGGTGCACATCATCCCCCACCGCCATCCTCCGGGCGGACTGGCCGTCAAGAGGAGGGCGAGGAAAACCCTTGACGGAGTAATAGATCTGACGTGGACATTTGGCCACTTCGCTCACGTAAAAGTAGTTCCGTTCTCGAGCTTCCTCTTCCCGGGAGAAGAATTCCTCCAAGCGTTCCACAAGCATCCCGCTTCTCCTCAAGGGTCGGAGTGGAGGACTTCGGTGTAGATCTCCGTCAAGTCGCGGTCGATCTGGAACTCCTTAAGGGGAGAGGTGATCTCGAATTCCAGCTCCTCGCCGGGCGCGAGGTTCAGATCGTAGTGGATTACGGAATCCTCCCGCAGGAACTTCCCATCTTTACCGTAAAAGCGCACCGCCACCCGCGCGGCCTCGATGACCCGCTGGCCGATATTCCTGGCCACACCGATAACGCGGATCCCCCAGGTAGTGGGTTCGATCCGCCACTCTCGGACATCCAGGGGGTAAGAGATCCCCACCTCGATCTCCGCCGCGGTACGGCCCGAAAGGCCGGCGTTATCGAAGACGGTCAGGGTGACCCGATAGGTCCCCTCCTGGGCGAAGCGGTGCTGGACCCAGATACCTTCGCCCAGGGAACCATCGCCGAAATCCCAATGGTATTCCTCCACCCGCCCGTCGGGGTCGTACGAAGCCGAGGCATCGAAGGTTATGGTCAGGGGAGCTTCTCCCCCCTGCGGATGGAAGGAGAAGGCCGCGATGGGGGGATCCCCCTCCGGTGCCAGACACCCGCTCAGAAAGAGCCCCGCCAAGACCGCCACACCGAAAGCCAGTAACCCCTTTCGTTTCTGCATGATCCCAACGATTATACACCCCCTTTGCCACCGGGGTCCGGAAGCGGTATCGTTTGGCCAACGACGAAAGGAGGAAATGATGAAGGTTTCCGCGACCATTGTCCTCGTGATAGTGCTATCCCTGGGGGCCGTAGCGGCCACCCGGGGGCCCATCGTCATACTCTCCAACGATGATTTCACACCGGAGAACGGGGTAGTCTCTGGAAGCGGCACCCCCGAGGACCCGTACATCATCGCCGGCTGGGAAATCCTATTACAGGGGGAGCCCTACGGTATCCGGGTGGAGAACGTGGACAAGTACTTCGTCGTCCGGGGATGCCTCGTCCGTGGGGCCATGGACCCCGATGGCGCGGCGATTTACGTGAACCTCTCTTCCCACGGCACCATCGAGGACAACATCGTGCGGGACTCGGAAAACGGGATCATCATCGCCAACTCCACGGATCTCGTTTTGCGCGACAACTACCTGGAGGTCAAGCGGCTGGGCCTCCGGGTGACAGGGCTCGAGCGGGCCCACTTCGACCACGAGATAGCCGACACCAACACCGTAAACGGCCGCCCTGTCAGGTACTACTTCGGCCTCGAGGGGGAGGAAATAAACGATATCGAAGCCGGCCACATCACCGTGGCCTTCTCCCGGGACGTGGTGCTCTCCGGGGTCAAGGTGTACAACGGCGACGGGATCTACATCGCCTTCTCCCAGAACGTCACCGTACAGGGGGCCGACCTCTTCCTCAATCCCACGGTGGCGATCACCGTTTACCACTCCGAGGACGTTTTGGTCCGGGACTGCGAGCGGATCGCCAACTCCAAGCTCGCCGGCGTCAAGGTCTTCCTTTCCGAAGGGGTCGAGGTGGAGAACTCCGGGTTGCTCGTGAACGGCCACGGCGTGAGCGTGGACGCTTCCAACGCCGTTACGGTCTCCGGCAACTTTTTCTACAAGAACGGCATCGGGATCTGGGTTTCCGGGGCATCCCGGGATTTCGCCGCCTCCCGCAACCTCTTCTACCAAGACAAGGTCGGGGTGAAGCTCGACTCCGCCATCGGGGCCGAGATAACGGCCTCCACGTTCTCCGAAAACGATATCGGCGTGGAAATCCGGGGGAATACGTCCCGCTACCGCATCGCCCGGAACACCATGGTGGGATGCGGATATGGGGTGGATTCCCTGGGGTCGCAAGGGGTCATCGAGGAGAACCTCATCGCCCTCGCCAACATCGCCATCATCTTCGAGGAAGCTTACAAGCAGGCGTTCCCCACCGGGAACACCGTGCGCCGGAACCTGCTTTACCGCTCCTTTGAGTGCCTCTACTTCGGCACCGAAACCCGGGGGACCTGGATATATGAAAATCTCTTCTGGGATTACGAACGGCGCGGCCGGGACCTGGGCGAAAACGCATGGGCCCCGATGGGCAAAGGCAACTGGTACTCCGGTTACACCGGGGAGGATGCCGACGGAGACGGCATCGGCGATGAAGCGGTTTACTTCGGGGGTGGGGGCGAGGACCCAGCGCCCCTCATGGACCGGGATGCCGTGGGAACGATCCTCGGGGCCCTCTCGACCGCCGGGGTGCGTACAGCGGTCCTGGTGGATCCTCAGGGAAACGAGGCCGAGCTCGAGGTGCTCGTGGCCGACGAGTACCACGAGAGGTTCCTGGGATTCCAGGCCCTGCCCCCTGAGTGGGCCCGTGACCTCGTGATCCTTTTCGTGTGGGATGAGCCCGGGAAATACAGGTTCCATATGCGGAACGTTTACCTCCCGTTGGAGCTCCTCCTCTTCGATATGGAGGGGAACTTCGCCGGTGGGATCGCCATGGAACCGGATCCGGAAAAAATCTATGAGCCGGAAAAGGCCTTCATTTTTGCCCTAGAGGTCCCGGAGGAGCGCTGGGAGGAACTCGGACTTCAGGGGGTGGAGAAGCTCATCCTTCCGTGAAATGAGGAGGATCCGTGCCGTCTTCTTCGACCTGGATGGGACCTTGGTGCGGTACCGCGGGGTGGACTTCGAGTCCAGCTGGGGCGCCATCGGGGAGGCCGCGGGGCTCGCCACGGAGTGGAGGCGGGTACAGGAACGCTACCTTCCGCATCCCGATCTCTATGACCGGTGGCTTCAGGCCAACGCCGAACTCCTCGCGGGGCGGGCGGTGGAGCCGATCCTCAGGAAGCTTTTGCCCCCGCCCTATCCCCAGGGTGTCCGGGAGGTGGTCGAGAGGCTGCGGGCCCGGGGGATGGTCCTGGGCATCGTCTCCTCGGGCCTGAGCCTCGTGGCCGACTACGTGAGGAAGGACTTGGGGCTCGATTTCGCCGTGGCCAACGCCCTCGAGGTGCGGGACGGCCGCTTCACCGGCAGGGCTTACCTCCGGGTCCCGCTGTGGAAGAAGGAGGAGGTGGTGCGACTGATGGCGGCCGAGCACGGGCTTTCCCCCGAAGAGGTCGCCTTCGTGGGCGACAACTTCAACGATATCCCGGTCTTCCGCACCGTGGGCCTTGGGATCGCTTATGCCCCCAAGGATCCCCGGGTCGCCGAGGCGGCCCATGTGGTGGCCCACGAGTTCAGGGAGATACCCTCATTGATCCCCTGAGTTGACCGACACCCAGTCCGCGTACACAATGGGCATGGGGGCCTATGGACGAGCGAGGGAAGGAGTTCCACCACAAGTGGCGCCAGGTTTTGGGGGCGCTCAAGGACCAAGTCCTCCGGGCCTGTCTTCCCGCCGATCCCACCAAGGTACGGGTAAGCGGCGATGTGCTCGTGATCGAGGTGGAAAGCAAGTTCAAAAAGAACTACGTCCTGCGCAAGCTCCCCAAGCTTCAGGCGGCGGTGGAGGCGGTCTTCGGGCCGCTTTCCATTCGGGTCACCGAGCTTCCGTTGGTGGAGGAGATGGAGCGGGCCACGGAGGAGGGACCCGGGGCGCAGATCGTGGTGGTGGGGGTGGGCAACGGAGGGATCAACGCCCTGGGGAAGATCCGCGAAGCGGGGCTGCGGGGGGTACGCACCATCGCCGTGGACACCGACTCCCAACTCCTCTCGGTGTGTCGGGCCGACGAGAAGCTGGAGCTGGCCCGCGAGGTGACCGGGGGGCGGAGCACGGGGGGTGACCACAAGAAGGGAAGGCTGGCCGCAGAAGAGGCGGCGTGGGAGATGAAGTCGCTCCTTGAGGGAGCGGACCTCGTGTTCCTGACCTGTGGCCTGGGGGGAGGCACGGGCACCGGGGCCTCCCCGGTGATCGCCAAGATCGCCCGGGAGCTCGGGGCCCTCACCGTAGGGGTAGTAACCTTGCCGTTCTCCTTCGAGGGCACGGCCCGGGCCGAGCGGGCGAAGGAGGGGCTTAAGGAACTCAGGGAAGCGGCCGATGTGGTGATCGTGATCGACAACGATAAGCTCTTTTCCCTCACTCATCAGCGTCCCACTATGCTCCAGGCCTTCTCCCTGGCCAACGACGTGCTCCTGAAAGGGGTGCAGGGGATCACCGATCTTATCACTATCCCCGGTGTAGTGAACCTGGACTTCGCGGATGTGGCCTCGGTGCTGCGGGGGGCGGGGACGGCGATGATGGGAACAGGCGAGGCCCAAGGGGATAACCGCGCCGTGCGGGCCGCCAAGGAGGCGTGCCAAAATCCCCTGCTCGAGGGAGGGACCATCAGGGGAGCCAGGAAGATCCTCCTCAACGTCACCGGAGGGGACGACCTCACCTTGGCCGAGGTAACCCAAGCCGCCGAGGCGGTGCGCAGGGAGGCCCTCACCGAGGCGGAGCTCGTCTTCGGGGCGGTGGTACGGGAGGAGTTTACCGGGAGCCTCCGGATCACCGTGATCGCCGCCGACTTCCAGGAGGTCTTTTTCACCGAGGAGGAAGAGGAACTCCCCAAACCTCCGCCCAAAGCAAAGGTGGATCGCTCCAACCTCGACTATCCCGCTTTCTTACGCCGCCGGGAGGGCTGATGCTCCCGGTCCTTTTGGGGATCCTCCTCTCCCTGGCCGTGTCGGCCCTCTCGTGGGCCGGACCCTCCTACCGCCTGGAACTCGAGCTCCATCCGGTGGATGCCCTATGGGAGCTCGAGGGCAAGGCGATAATCGCGGGACATGCCCCCGCGGACCTCGGGGCACTCCTTTTCCGTTTCTATCAGGGGTACAACGCCCCCTTTACCGTGGTCTCCGCCCGGGATGACGAGGGGGAGCTCCCGGTTTATCCGGTGGACGCTACCACGTTCGGGGTCCCCCTCCCCCTTTCCCGGGGGCAGACCTTCTCGGTGACGTTGGAATACGCCGCCGAGATACCCCCGTTCCCGGGTGGGGGATACGGCACCTTCTCCGTCGCCGAGGATGTGGTCCTTTTGGCCCAAGCTTACCCCCTCCTCCTTCCCTGGGACGAGGAGCGGGAAAGCTGGACATTGGAGCCGATTTTGTCGTGGGGGGATCAGGTGGTGGCGGAGGTGGCCGATTATTCCGTGACGGTCAAACATCCCCCCACTTGGCAGGTGGTGGCCACCGGGGAGGAAAGGATCTCCGGATCGGGGATCACCGAAGTCCGCGGGCGGAACCTGCGGGAGTTCGCGTTTGTTTTGATAAAGAACTATACCGGCACCTCCCGGATGGCGGACGGCGTTGAGATCCGCTCTTGGCATCCCCGAGGGCTTCGCGGCGCTGGGGGCAAGGCCCTGGAGCTGTGCGTGGAGGCACTTTCGCTATACGGGGAGCTCTTCGGTGAGTATCCCTTCCCGGAGCTGGACGTGGTGGCGGTCCCGCTCGTTCGGGCCGCGGGAGTGGAGTTCCCGGGGCTGATCCTGGCCGGGATCGAATACTATCGTCGTTACCAAACGGGCGAAGGAGAACTCATCTTCCCCATGATCTTCGCCCATGAGGTGGCCCATCAGTGGTGGTATGCCCAGGTAGGGAGCGATCAGGTGCGGGAACCGTGGGTGGACGAAGCCCTCGCCACATATACCTCCGGCTTCGCCATGGCGAACTGGGGCCTTTACGGGGAACTTCGGGCTTATTGGGAACGGACCTATGAGCTTGGGCGTTCCCGAAATCCCAGCGCCACCCCGTTCGACCCCCTATGGAGATTTCCCGAGGGAAAAGGATACGGGGGGATCGTTTATTCGGGAGGGGCTTTGTTCTTCTTGGAGCTGGAAAAGGCGATGGGGCGGGAACGCCT
Organism: Candidatus Bipolaricaulota bacterium; assembly: GCA_021163465.1. GTDB lineage: Bacteria > Bipolaricaulota > Bipolaricaulia > Bipolaricaulales > Bipolaricaulaceae > UBA3571. The sequence goes on along the minus strand of JAGGWU010000043.1, from coordinate 1,676 downwards.
GCTCTCCGCCTTGACGGGGTATCTTACGGAGTTCCGATGGAAGCTCGCTACCGGGAAGGACCTCCTCTCCATCCTGGTGGAGGAGGGGGGAGAGGCGGTGGAAGGGGTCATCCGGGATTGGCGCCGAGCTGTGCCCTGAGCTGGCCACAGCCCGCTTGGATCCGCACCCCCCGGGAGTGCCGCACGGTGACATCTATCCCTCGTTTGAGAAGCTCCCGTTTGAACGCCTCCACCCGGTGTAGGGGCGGACGCCGGAAGGGAAGGCCGGAGGTGGGGTTGAAGGGGATCAGGTTCACGTGGGCGAGCCTCCCCTTGAGGAGCTTTCCCAGGGCCCGCGCCGCCGACAACGAGTCGTTTACCCCGTGAAGAAGCACGTACTCGTAGGTGATCCGGCGCTTGGTTGCCCGTATATACTCCTCGGTGGCATCGAGGACCTCCCGGATGGGATAGGTCTTCGCTAGGGGGATGAGCTCCTGGCGCAGGTCGTCCCAGGGGGCATGGAGGGACACCGCCAGGTTCAACTGCATCCCCTCCCGGGCCAACCGCAGGATCCCCGAGGGGATCCCGACGGTGGAGACGGTGAACCGCCGGGCCCCGAGGTTCAGGCCCCAGGGATGGTTCAGGTTCCTGATGGCCTTGAGGGTCGCCTCGTAGTTGAGCAGGGGCTCCCCCATCCCCATAAGGACGACGTGCGTGACCCGTTCCCCCTCCCCTTTGAGCTTGCGCGCGAAAAATAACACCTGGAGGGCGATTTCCCCGGCGGAGAGGTTCCGACGGAACCCCATCTTTCCGGTAGCGCAGAAGGCGCAGCCTATGGGGCAGCCGACCTGTGTCGATACGCACACGGTACGGCGATCTTCCTCCCGCATGAGCACGGTCTCCACGCACTCCCCATCCGGGAGCTTGAGGAGGACCTTCTCGGTCCCCTCCTCGGCGTCGATGAGGCTTGCGCCGGGCGCGGCGGCGCCGACGGTGAACTCTTGTGCGAGCCTCTCCCGTAGGGACACGGGGAGATTGGTCATTCGGGAAAAATCCCAAACCAGGTGTTTCCACGCCCACTCGAAGACCTGCCGCGCCCGATACCTGGGCTCGCCGAGCGATGCGAAGTATTCCTGAAGTTCCCCTGGGGAAAGATCGAGGAGCTCCCTCATCGTTCCGCCAACCATTATAGGCGGGTCCCCGGACCGCAGGGTTTTTGCTCCCCAAATGAGCAAGGTAGCTACGCCAGATTGTGTCAAGAATTTCTTGTGACGCAGGGTGCCCTTCTCAAACAGCCGTTCGGACTCCTTTTGCGTTCCTTTTTGATCCCGTGGTATTTACATTTTGAAACAAAAGCTTCAGGGTATCCCTATAGAGCTTGTTGCACAAACCCGGCTAGCCCCTCGGACTTGCCACGGGTGAACTTAAGAAAGCTACAACTTCATCGATTGCGGAAGGTCCCGGACCACACCACCATCTCCCGCTTCCGCCGAAGGTTCCGGGAGGAGCTTGCGGGGCCGTTTACGGAGGTGCTGTGGTTGTGTGGGCGGGGCTGGTCAAGGTGGGCGGTGGTGGACGGGACGAAGATGGCCGGGAACGCCTCCCTATCTCCCAACCGTACTTACCAGCACTCGACGGAGGACCGGATCATCGTGGCGGCGGAGGCGGTGCAGGATCGGAACGATGTGCAGTAGCTT
>JAGGWU010000134.1 GCA_021163465.1 Candidatus Bipolaricaulota bacterium | reverse complement strand
TCTTTAAGGGGGGCCCTCTTCAGGAAGCGGTAGATCATTTTCTGGCCGGCGAAGAACCCCTTGGGGATGGCCCGGGCGACCTCGGTGATCCTTGGGGAGCGGGCTTTTAGGATCCCCTGGATGATCATGGCCGCCTTCCACGCCTGGTCTTCCCTGGGGAAAAGGAAAGAGGTAAACTTGTAGAGCGTTTTCAGATTTGTGATCGTCATTTACATCACCCCCTGTGGTCAAGTTGGCCGCAGGGGGTGTCCCATTTCATGTCCCAAGCTCAGCTCCGGGGATTGACAGTAAATGGGCTGCTCATTAGAATGGTATTGGTAACGTTTTCAAGAAAGGGGGAGATCTTTTTGGGCCAATTGGCTATCAATGGTGGAACCCCCGTCGTTGCCAAAGATAAATTAACTCCTTGGCCGATCTTGTCTTCGCGGGACCGCGAGCTGGTCAACCAAGTACTGGATTCGGGAATCCTCGCTGGAGCGTTTGCCCCCAATGTTAAGGCCCTGCAAGAGGAGTTCGCCGAATATCTTGGCGTCAAGTATTGCATCGCCGTTAACAGCGGCACCGCCGCCCTCCACATGGCGGTGGCCGCCGCGGGAATTGGCCCCGGTGACGAGGTCATAACCAGCGCCTTCTCCTTCCTGGCTTCGGCCACAGCGGCCATGCATCAAGGGGCGATCCCCGTGTTCGTGGACATCGATCCCAAAACGTACAACATGGATCCCCAAAAGATCGAAGAGAAGATTTCCGAAAATACTAAGGCCATTATCGCCGTTCACATCCAGGGCCTTCCCGCGGATATGGATGAGATCAGGGCCGTGGCGAAAAAGCATGGGCTCATCCTGATAGAAGACGCGGCCCAGGCGGCCGGAGCGGTATACAAGGGAAGGAAAGCCGGGACCCTCGGGGACATCGCCGCCTTCAGCTTGAACCAGACCAAAAACTTCCAGGCCGGCGAAGGTGGGCTCTTCGTCACCGATGTGAAGGAATACTGGCTCCGGGCGGATATGGTCCGCATGTTCGGCGAACAGGTCCGGGAGAAGGAACGCCGCTCCTACGTGGCCCACACCCTGGGGTGGAATTACCGCATGCCGGAACTCACAGCGGCCATCGCCAGGGCCCAACTGGAGCGACTGGAGGAGATAAACGCCACCGCCCGCCGTAACGCGGGAGTCCTGAACGCCGTCCTGGAGGAAATCGAAGGGATTGAGCCTCCGTACTGCCCCCCCGACCGGACCCACATCTACCACAAATACCGTGCCCGCCTCCGCCCGGAGGAACTGGGGATCAGGGAGCGGGACACTGTGTTTCGGGATAAAGTCTTGTTGGCGCTACAGGCGGAAGGTGTTCCTGCAGTGCTTTGGCAAACCTTCCCCTTGCCCGCCAACCCCCTCTTCCAGAAGAAGGAGGGGTTCGGCAGGGGCTTCCCATGGTCCTTCCCCGGGGCGAGGCCGATCGACTACAACCCCTCCGAATACCCGGAGACGATAAAACTCCTCAATTCCTCCATTGTGATCGGCTCGGAACGGTACCCAATCTTCGCCCAAACGGCGGAGACGGTGGAGATGTGGGGGGAGGCAATCCGCAAGGTCTTCCGAAACCTGGACGAAGTGATGGAAACGGTGGAACTCCCTGAGGAAGAGGCCTTCGCCCTTGGGGAAATAACCTCCCTACGATAACGGGAAGGGGGTGGTACTTGGGAAAACGCGTGTGCGTCTGTTAAACCACACAAAAACAAAGGAGGGTGAGCGCGGTGAAAAAATGGTTTGTGTTGTCACTTGGGCTTTTGCTTGTCGGAGTGGGGGGGCTTGCCGCGGATAAGCCGTTTGAAGGGGTCACCATCACGGTAGCGGTTCACTCGGGCCACCATGCGACCCCGTGGTACATGGAGGCCAAGAATATCAAGGACCTCTTGGGCATCACTCTGAACGTAGTAGAGATCAGTCCCGAAGAGATGTACTCGCGCGAACTCCTCGAGCTATCCGCCCGCACCGGCGCTTTCGACATCGTGCAGTACAACTCCGCTTGGATCGGTGACTTCGAGCCGTATCTCGTGCCTTTGGATGATTTCATCATCAAGACCGGTGACGATTTTGCCTTCGGCGACTACCTTCCCGGGTTCCGCGACTTCCATAACATGTGGGGCGGCAAAATCTACTCCGTAACCCTGGACGGTGACACCTTCCTTCTCTACTACCGCAAGGATCTCTTCGAGAACCCCGAGGAGAGGGCCGCGTTCAAGGCCAAGTACGGCTACGATCTTCCCGATCCGCCCAAGACCTGGGATCAGGTGGTGGACCTAGCAGAGTTCTTCACCCGCAAGAAGGGCGAGAAGCTCGCCGGAAGCGTCCTTACCAAGGACTTCTACGGCTACGCCGACCAAGCCAAGCGCGGCCGTGTGTACTATTGGTACCTCTTCCGCTACATCCCCTATAGCGCTCCCAATCCCCATTACTTCGATCCCGAGACCATGGAGCCATTGATCAACTCCTCCGCTGCGGTGGCGGCCCTGGAGAACATGAAGAAGCTCCTGGAGTACTCTCCGCCGGGTGTGCTCGGCTGGGAGTGGGATGAGCTCTTCAACGCCGCCATGAAGGATGGCCGGGTGGCCATGTGGATCCACTGGCCAGATGAAGGTCGCCGCTTCAGCGAGCTTGCCCCCTTGCCGGTGGAGAACCCGCCCACCCCCAAGCTGGGCATCGCTCCTATCCCTGGCGTAATTAAGGACGGCAAGTAATACCAGTACACATTGGTGGCCTCTGCATGGGTAGCTTCCATCTGCG
>JAGGWU010000116.1 GCA_021163465.1 Candidatus Bipolaricaulota bacterium | reverse complement strand
GGGGACATGGACAACGCCCTCTCCCTCATGTGGGCCATCGGCCTCCAGAACCTGCCGGAGGGATTGGCGGTGGCGGTCTCCGCCCTGGGCGCCGGCATGGGGACATTCTTCTACGCCGCCGTGGTGGGGATCCGGGCGGGGCTGGTGGAGATCCCCTTGGCGGTCGTGGGGGCGTGGGCGGTGGAGGCAGCCCGCCCCATCCTCCCCTACGCCATGGGATTCGCCGCCGGGGCGATGCTCTACGTGATATCGGACGAGATCGTCCCGGAGACACACCGGAAGGGACACGAGCGCCTCGCCACCCTGGGGTTCATCATCGGGGCCCTGGTCATGCTCTATCTCGATGTCACGCTGGGATGAATGGGGAAAGGAGGGACGCGTGGAGTTACTCAAGAAACTTTCCGAAGCAAGCGGGATACCCGGCCACGAGGAGGAAATCAGGCGGATCATCAGGGAAGAGCTGGAAAGTGTGGTGGACGAGATACACACGGACACCCTGGGGAACATCATCGCCCACAAAAAGGGGGAAGGTCCGAAAGTGGTGGTGGCCGCGCACATGGACGAGATCGGGTTCCTCGTCTCCTACATCGACGAGAAGACCGGGTTCCTACGGGTGGAGCCCTTAGGGGGGTTCGATCCCCGCACTCTCATCGCCCAGAGGGTGCGGGTGCATACCAAGTCCGGCGTTCTCCTCGGGGCCATCGGGGTGAAACCGGTGCACATCCTTCCCGAGGAGGAGCGGAAGAAAATCCCCCAGGTCAAGGAACTCTTTGTGGACGTGGGCCTTCCGGCGGATAAGGCCAAGGAGCTCGTCTCCATCGGTGATATGGTCACCCTACACCAGGAATTCGCGGAGATGGGGGAGCTCGTGTCGGGGAAATCCCTGGACGACCGGGTCGGGGTGTACGTGGGGATCGAGGCCCTGAGGAAGTTGGGGGAGCACCGGGCGGACATCCACTTCGTGGGCACGGTCCAGGAAGAAGTGGGGCTCCGCGGGGCGCGGACCAGCGCCTTCGCCATCGCCCCGGAGATCGGGGTGGCGTTGGACGTCACCGTCGCCTGCGACATCCCCGACGTCAAGCCTCAGGAGAGGGTCACCGAGGTGGGAAAGGGCGTGGCGATAAAGCTTAAGGACTCCGCTTCCATCTCCCACCCCAAGCTCGTTCGCTTCCTGATCGATCTGGCGGAGGAAGAGGGGATCCCCTATCAGTTGGAGATCCTCCCCCGGGGCGGGACCGATGCCGGGGGGATCCAGCTCGCGCGGGAAGGGGCGGCGGTGGTGACCCTCTCCATCCCCACCCGCTACGTCCACACTGCAGTAGAGGCCGCCCACAAAAATGACATCCAGGCCGCGGTGGACCTTTTGGCCGCTTTCCTCGAGCGCTGCCACGAGGTGGACTTAAGGCTTTGAGCTGCCGGGAGGGGGATATGGGGAGGATCTTGTTCAGGGACGTGGAGGTGATCGCTACCTTCGACCGCGAGGGGCGGGAGCTCCGAAACGCCTGGCTCCTCGTGGAGGGGAATAGGATCGCCGCCCTGGGGGAAGGGGCGCGCCCTTCGGGGCCGTTCGACGAGGTGATCGATGGTCGGGACCGGGTGATGATCCCGGGGATGGTCAACACCCACCACCACCTCTACCAGACCCTGTTCCGCGCCGTTCCCGGGGCGGCCGACAGGAAGCTCTTCGATTGGCTTCTGCACCTTTACGAGCGCTGGCGGGGGATCGACGAGGAGGCGGTATACGTCTCCACCATCATCGGTTGCATGGAGCTCCTCCTCTCCGGGTGTACCACCACCGCCGACCACTTGTACCTCTTTCCCAAGGGAAGGGAGCGGCTGATCGATGTGGAGATCGAGGCTGCCCGGGAATTGGGGATCCGCTTCCATCCCACCCGGGGCTCCATGTCCCTCTCCCGGGAGGAGGGGGGCCTCCCCCCAAAGGACGTGGTCCAAGCCGAGGAGGAGATCCTGGCGGACTCGGAACGCCTGATCCGCGAGTACCACGATCCGTCCTTCGGGGCCATGACCCGGATCGCCCTGGCCCCCTGCTCCCCCTTCTCCGTGACCCCGGAGCTCATGCGGAAAACCGCCGAGCTCGCCCGGAAATACGGTGTCCTCCTCCATACCCACCTCGCCGAAACACTGGACGAAGAGAGGTTCTGCCTCGAGAGGTTCGGGGTGCGGCCTGTGCAGTATCTGGAAGAGCTCGGCTGGCTCGAAGGTGACGTCTGGCTCGCTCATATGGTCCACGTGAACGCCGATGAGGTAAAGAGGATCGCGGAGGCCGGGGTAGGGGTAGCTCACTGTCCCTCCTCCAACATGCTCCTGGGCTCGGGGGCCGCCCCTGTTGTGGAGATGCTGGAGGCCGGGGTTAAGGTGGGGCTCGCGGTGGACGGCTCGGCCTCCAACGATCACTCCAACATGATCCGGGAAGCCCGCCAGGCGATGCTCGTTTCACGGATGAGGTACGGGGCCGAGGCTATGCCCGCCCGGAGGGCCCTACGCATGGCAACGATGGGCGGAGCCCAGGTATTACACCGGGAAGCCGAGATCGGGTCCCTGGAGCCCGGAAAGTGCGCCGATCTCTCCCTATGGGATATCTCGCGGTTGGAGTTCTCCGGGGCGGCGGATCCGGTGGCCGGGCTACTCCACTGTGGGGCCCAGTACGCGGAGCTTGTGATGGTGAACGGGGAGGTCCTGGTGCGGGGAGGGCGCCTCGTTAACGAAAAGCTCTACGATTACATCGCCCGTCACCGCGAGATCGCCCGGAGACTGGTCCGGGCATAAGCCTTGGGCTCCTTAACCGGGGGATGCAGATGACCTTTTGTGGTCCGCTTGCGGCAGGATTTCGGGGCGGATACATTTGTGCTTGGCATGATAGGAAAAGCTTTTCTCCTCCTATTTTTAGCGCTGAGCTTTCCCTTTTTCGGATCGGCGGGTGAAAGATACGCCCTGAAGATAGCGGAAGGGACTTCCCCTCGGGGGGGACAGGAGTTGGTGGTGGAAAACGCCCTGGTCCGGTATCGCTTCTGGGCGGACAACGGGGTGCTTGCCTCAAGTTATCTTTATTTTGCCCCCTATGGAACAAAGGAGCTGGAGGCGGTGCCGGGCTGGACCCAAGACAAAGCCCCCGAGCTCATCCAAGATGTGAGCCTCCCCCTGGAGATCTGGCCTCAGGGGGCAGCCCCTGACGAGCCTTTTGTTTACCGGATTTCCTACACCGAACAGGGTGAAAAGGTCCTGGAGGTAAGGCTCGCTTGGCAGGGGGAGGGGCTGGAGGTAGAGAAGAGGTTTACGGTGGCGGAAGACGCACTCTACACCCTGCCTGTGGAGATCCACCTGCGCGGCCAGGGACAAGGGGTGAAGCTCGTCCTCGGCCATTACCCCCAAGGCAAAGGGGTTCCCGAGCTCGTTTACCTTTATGAGGGACGAAAACACTCCCAGCCCCTCGCCTCCGGTACCCTCGAGGGAATCGGGCTTGTGGCCAAAGACAGCGTCTTTTTCTGGAAGTTCCAGGGGATGGAGGGGCTGAGGCCCTTCCAAGGGAGAAACGGCGCCGGACAGCCCGTGTTCGGGGTGGAGATCCCCGCTTTCTCGGGGGAGTTCGTCCTCAAGGGAACCCTTTACGCCGGGCGGAACCGCTACATCCTCCTGGAGAAGGCGGGGCTCCAGGGAATAGTGGAACTCGGATTCTTCTCCCGGTTCTTGGTGGGGGTTATCCGGTTCCTGGAGACGCTTTACCGGGCCACAGGCAACTACGGTTGGGCGATCGTTCTCTTCACCCTGGTGGCCCAGCTTTTCCTCTTTCCCCTCACCCGGACGCAGATCCGGTCTATGGCCAAGATGCAAAGGCTACAGCCCAAGATCCAACGGCTGCAGCGCCTGTACAAGGACGACAAAGAGGCCTTCCAGAAGCACGTGATGGAGCTTTACCGTCAGGAGAAGGTGAACCCCCTAGGGGGTTGCTTCCCGATTTTGCTGCAATTCCCGTTCCTCATCCTCCTTTGGCAGTCGATCTTCAACTCGGCGGAGCTCTTCCACCTCTCCCCACCCTTCCTCTGGATCCCCGACCTTTCCCTGCCGGATCCTTACTACATCATCATCGTGCTCACAGTGGCGGTACAGCTTCTGGGCCAGTGGATAACCACCCGGCGTTCCGGCGCCCAAGCTGCGGGCGGCACGCAGCTGATCGGTTGGATCTTCCCCCTTTTCTTCGCCTTCATGTTCCGCAGTTTTCCCGCCGGGCTCTGGCTCTATTGGTTCCTTTACTCCTCCATCCAGAACCTGCTCCAGGGGATCGTTTACTGGGAGCTTTCCCGCGCGGCCCCCGCGGCGCCCAAGCCCGAAGATGCCGGAAAGAACTGAAGAGGCAAGGAGGTTCCTTTTAGGGCTGTTGGAACTCGTGGGGGAAGAGAAGGGAACCGTTGAGGTGGTGCCCGAAGAGGGCCGCCTCTACGTTAACCTTCGTGGCCCGTTTCATACCTTCCCCACCGATCCCGACTTCCGGGAGGCCTTGGCACATATCCTTCGTCTCTTTCTGCGGCGACATGGAGGAAGGGTAGCCCTTCTCCTTGACGTAAACGGGAAGCTCAAGGCCAGGGAGATGGAGCTTGTATCTCGGGCGCGGGAATTGGCGGAGCGCGCCTTAAAGGAGGGGAGGAAGATCGAGTTGGAACCCATGCCGGCGGCGGAACGGCGCCTGATTCACTTGGCATTGGCCGACCACCCCGGCGTACGGACCTATTCGGTAGGTCAGGGAAACAAGCGCCATGTGGTGATAGAACCCAGAAAATGAAGGGGCCTACCCCCCTGATCCGACAGCGGGGCAAGCGCCTGGAGCTTTGGGGAGTTCGGTTTACCCCCTTTCCCCTTCCGAAGTTGATAGAGGAGCTTCGTGACAGGCTTAGGGCAGGGGAACGGGGGATAGTGATTTTCACCCCCGATGCCCGGGCCTTCTCGCTTGCCATCCTAAGGAAGGACCTTCGGGTTCTCCTGAACGAAGCCGAGTATGTGGTGTGCGACGGGGTAGGCGTCTCCCTCGCCGCCAGGGCTTTCGGTGCGCGGCTTCCCCGGGTGGCCGGGGTGGATTTGGCCTGGGAGTTGTGCCGGATGGCCGCGGAAGAAGGCCTTTCCGTTTACCTCCTCGGGGCGCGGCCCGAGGAGGTGAAAAAGGCGGCGACGGCGCTCACCGCGGCTTTTCCGGGGCTACGTTTGGTGGGCCACCATCACGGTTACTTCCGCGGTGCCGGCCCGGTGGAGGAGATCAGGGCCCTCTCCCCGGATCTTTTGTTCGTGGGCATGGGTTTCCCTAAACAGGAGCGGTGGATCCTCGCCCACCGACGCTGCGGCGCCGGGATCCTTATGGGTGTGGGCAGCACATTCGATATCTGGTCGGGAAGGTTTCCCCGTGCACCCAGATGGGTTCAGGAGGTGGGGCTTGAGTGGTTGTGGCGGGCCTTCCAGGACCCTCGGCGCGTGCGCAAACTCTGGGCAGTCCCTTTTCTCCTTGTGTGTATAGCCTGGTCGTGGATCAGATGGCACACAAAGGCCCTTCTTAAGGGTTAATCAGCGCCTCGCTCGGAGCCTCTGGGCGGTGGTGGTCCAAAGATAGAAGATGGGGTTCGCCACAAAGATGGTGGAGTAGGTCCCCACGATCACCCCGATGAACATCGCCAGGGCGAAGCCCCGGAGCACCGGACCCCCGAACGCCAAGAGGATCGCGACGGGGATCAAGGTGGTAAGAGAGGTATTGATGGTGCGGGTGAGGGATTGATTGATGGAGCGGTTGATGATGTCAAAAAGAGACGCCTTTTTCATGACCTTCTGGTTTTCCCTCACGCGATCGAAGATCACGATGGTGTCGTTCAGGGAATAACCCACGATGGTGAGGAGGGCGGCGATCACGGGAAGGCTCATCTCCACTCCCACCAAGGCACAGATCCCCAAGGCGATGAGGACATCGTGCACCAACGCCACCACCGCCCCTACGGCGTAGCTCAGGCGGAACCTCCACGAGATGTAAACCAACATCCCGAAGATGGCCACGAGGATCGCCTGCCAGGTACGCCGGATCAGGTCCTCCGAGACCTGCTTGCCCACCGAGGTAGGGGAGATCTCCAGCACCGGGAACCTGTTGCTAAGCTGTTCCTGGATCTTATCGATTGTCTTCCCGTGTTCCTCCACGTTCAGGGGAATGGTGATGAGGAAAGCGGGGTACCCCTCGATCTCGGTCTCCTGTAGGACCGCGGTGGCAGCAAGATCCACTCCCGGGGGCGATAGCTCTCCCAAAAACGCCCTGAGCTCATCCGCGGATACCTTCTCGGAGAAGGTGACGGTAAGCTGGGTTCCGCCCGCGAACTCAACCCCGGCGCGGAACCCCACGATCGCGATGACCACGATGCTGGCCAGGACCAGAATCAAGGACAGCGTGGAGAAGATCTTCGCCTTCCCGAGAAAATCGTACTTGTACATACCTCCACCCCGATCAGGTTGCGGCGATTCGGCGCCACATGCGGGCCTTGAGGCGGTCCGCCTTGTTTTTGTGGATCGCCCCGTGGGAGGCAGCCTTATCCACGGCCTTTTGGTAGTTAGGGAAGATCCTCAGCGCCTCTTCCCGGTTACCCTCGCAGATGAGCTTGAGTATCTGCTTGCGCCAATAGCGGATGGCGCTACGACGCAGATCGTTGCGACGCCTCCGGCGCAGGCTTTTTCTGAGCTGACGCGCGGCCGAACGCGTATTGGGAATCGCGGATCCCCCTCCTTCTCGATCTTTTGGGAAAACCGCTGGCGATTGTAGCTTTTCTTCTTGCAAGCCGCAAGGATACACGCCATGAAGGTGGCGTGGTGTTTCCATGATAGGGGGGTAAGGTATTAAGGAGAGGCCGGAGCGAGCAAGACGATGGGGGAAGGAAAGGCGAAGCTCGAGGTAGAGGACCTGCATAAGCGCTTCGGGGAGGTAGTGGCCGTGAGGGGCGTTTCCTTCGGGGTGCGTTGGGGGGAGATATTGGTCCTTTTGGGGCCATCGGGGTGCGGGAAGACCACGGTACTTCGTATCATCGCCGGCCTCGAGCGCCCGGACCGCGGGGATGTCCGGATCGGGGGTCGCTCGGTCCTCGGGCTTCCCCCCGAGCGGCGCAACGTGGGGCTTCTCTTCCAAAGCTATGCCCTCTTTCCCCACATGACCGTGTACGCCAACGTCGCCTACGGCCTGCGGTTCCGCGGGGTTCCCCGAGGTGAGCGCAAGCGGCGGGTGCGGGAGCTGTTGGAGCTCGTGGGCCTTCGGGGATACGAAAGGAGAAAACCGCATCAACTTTCCCATGGGCAAAAGCAGCGGGTGGCGTTGGCCCGGGCACTGGCCCCGGAACCGGCTGTGCTGTTATTGGACGAGCCCCTCTCGGCCCTGGATGCGGCCTTACGGGTAGAGCTCCGGGGTGAGCTCAGGCATATCCTGAAGGAGCGGGGTACTACCTCGGTCTACGTGACCCATGATCAGGAGGAAGGCCTCTCCATGGGGGATAGGCTCGCGGTAATGCGGGAGGGAAGGATAGAGCAGGAGGGTTCCCCGGAAGAGCTCTACTTTTCTCCCCGTACCCCCTTCGTGGCCTCCTTCTTGGGAGGGGCGAACCTCTGGACGGGCATCCTCCACCATGGGCCCGAGGGCCCCTGGGTGGAGTCCCAAGAGATCCGCCTCCGGGTGGAATCAGTGGACCTTCCCGAAGGGGAAGAGGTCCTCCTTTTTTTCCGTCCCGAGGACGTGGAACCCGGGGAGGGGCCTTTGGAGGTGGAAGTAAGCGAGGCGGAGTTCCGCGGGGATCACTGGCGGATCCACGGTCGAGTGGGTGCCCGTCCCGTAGCGTTCGTTTCCCGGGAACGGTACATCCCCGGGGAAAGGGTGCGGTTGGGTTTTCGACGGCTCCCCAGGGTTCTGAGAAGGCCTTCGTGAGGGCAGGGTGTCCGCGAATTTTGGGACAACGTTCAAGGAGGCGATGAGGGTGAGGGGAGTGGGAAAGGCACTTATGTTGGGGCCCTTGATGCTGAGCGCGGGGATCGGCGTTCCTTCCGCCTTGGGCGAGGTGGGGTTCCCAGCAGCCCACAACCGCTTGAAAGAAAGGGGGTGAGGGGGTAAGAGGGGAAGAAATGGTGACCATCAAGGATATTGCCAAGGCGGCCGGGGTCTCCCCGTCCACCGTCTCCCGGGCGCTGAACGACTCGCCCCTTATCCGGGAAAGCACCAAAGAGCGTATCAAGCGGCTCGCCGCGGAACTCGGGTACGAGCGGAACGAACTGGCGCGGAGCCTGGTCAAGGGGCGCACCCGGGCCCTCGGGCTTTTGGTTCCCGATATCACCAATCCCTTCTTCGCCGAGATCGTGAAGGGGGTTGAGGATACCGCCCACGCCCGCGGTTACGGCGTCATCCTCTGCAACACCGGAGATGATCCCGAAAAGGAACGGGATTATGGGCTTCTGCTCCGCCGCAAGCGTGTGGACGGCCAGATCATCACCTCCGTGGCCCTGGAGGATCCCCTCTTGTCGGAGCTCCGGCGGGCTGAAATCCCTTTCGTGTTGGTGTCGCGGACCTCGCACACGGTAGATGCCCCCTATGTGATCGTGGACGACCGCCTGGGGGCACGCTTGGCGGTGGAGCACCTGATCTCCCTCGGGCACAAAAGGATCGCCTGCATCAGCGGCCCCAAGGGGACGGAACCGGGCCATGTGCGGGCGGAGGCCTTCAGGGAGGTCCTCTCGGGGAACGGGATCCGGGTTCCCCGCTCGTGGGTCAAACACACCGATTTCACCTGGGAGGCGGGGGAGGAAGCTGCACGGGAGTTCCTCTCGCGCCGGCGGCGCCCCACCGCGATCTTCGCCGCCAACGACCTCATCGCCCTCGGGGTCCTTGTGGCGGCCCACAACCTCGGGATCGCCGTCCCCGAGGAGCTCTCGGTGGTGGGATTCGACGATATCGCCTACGCCTCCCTCCCCTTGATCGAGCTCACCACGGTGGCCCAACCCACCTACCGGATGGGGTGTCTGGCGGCGGAATGGCTGATCGATGTCCTCGAGGGAAAGCGACGCAAGAAGCTCAGGAAGCTCCTCAGGCCGGAACTCGTGGTGCGGAAGACCACCGCCCCGCCGCCGTGAATCAGGTACGGAGTTTTGGGTCCGCGATGTCCCGGAGCCCGTCCCCCAGCATGTTGAAGGCCAGGACGGTGATGAGGATCGCCGCCCCGGG
>JAGGWU010000120.1 GCA_021163465.1 Candidatus Bipolaricaulota bacterium | reverse complement strand
CACGGCGGGGGAGACGCCCCGCGCCTTCCACGGGGCCTGGGAGTACGAGCTTGGATGGTCCGCGGAGCCCCTGGCCGAGGGCATCCGTTGGCGCGGATCCTTTCCCCCCGATGCCCCTCTGGGCCCGTGGTACGTGCGCACCGGGGGAACCTGCTTCTCCTTCCTGCGCGTGCCGGCCGACCGGGCGATCCTGCTTTTGCGAGGCATACCGGGGATGGAGTGTGAGGCGGCGGGGGAGGCGCGGGTGGCTGACACCACGGGGCTCTGTTGGTTCGTACTCCCCCCTGGGACCCACCTCCTTCACGCCGAGTTCCCCGACGGGAACGAGGTGGAGCGGGAGCTTACCCTCGCCGCGGGGGAACGGCGGGAGCTGGTACTGGCGTCGCTGGAGCTCGAGCCCGTAGCCCCCGTGGCCCTGCCCGGGCACCCGTTTCTCGTGGTTTTGCGGGTGGTAAGCCCGGTGGACGTCCCCACCTTTACCCTGGCCGCGGAACTACCTCCGGGGTGGGAGATGCGGATCCGGGGGCCGTGCCGGAAGGACTGGCCCTGTCTGCCCCCCGTGTACGCCGGGGTGGCCACGGAGATCGAGCTCGTGTTCGAGGTGCCCCCGGACGCCTTGGGGACCTACCGCGTTCCCCTCCACATACCTGCCCTTGACGACAGGCTGATATTAGAACTCGCGGTGGCCCCCTGTCTCGATCCCATGGACGTGGTGCGTCACTGGGACGTGGAAGCGGGAGATCTGGATCTGGGTTCCCGGGGTGGTGTGGGCTTTGCACAGCTCCTGTGGGCCGCGGCCCAGGTCGGCAAACGGCTCCCTTATTCGTGCCGCACTTTCACCCAAAAGGACCTGGAGGCCCTGGCCACGGAGTGGGCCTCCGAGGATTAACCCGAAGGAGGTGTCGGTGGTGCGATTGATGTTGATGATAGCGGGTGTACTCGGTTTGAGCCTCTTGGGATGGGCTGTAGACAATGTCCCCCCGACGTCTACCGCTACGGTAGCTCCGGCCCCTAACGCAAACGGGTGGAATAACACCGGGGTTACGGTAACCATCACCGCTTCCGACAACCCCGGGGGAAGCGGTGTGCAAAAGATCTATTACAAACTGGAACCGGACGGCGGGGTTGTGGAAGTGAATGGAACTTTGGCACAGGTTCAGATCAACCAAGAGGGCATCTATACATTGGAATTCTGGGCGGAAGACAACAACGGAAACGTTGAGACGCCCCACAATAGCGTGGAGATAAAGATCGACCTCACGCCCCCAGTGGTGTTCGTGGAGTCCCCGGAGGAAGGGGCGGAATACCACCTCCGCCAGCCGGTAGAGGCCCAGTGGTTCGCCTTCGATACCGTCTCAGGCGTCGATGCAACCGAGGCCTCTACCCTGTCCGGGGAGAAGATCCTCACCGAGGAGCCTGGGTTCCATGTGTTCGTGGTAAGGGCCAGGGACAAGGCCGGGAATGAGACCGTGGTAGAAGTTAATTACCAAGTGGTTTATAAAATCATCCCCGCCGGAGCCCAAGGCACCTTCGTCGACAACCCCCTCCCTCCGGAGGCCCGAACGCCCAAGGGCAAGCTCCCGCTCCTTGCCCGATACATACAGGGCCAGCTAATCGAAATCGCCTTTGTTCTCAAAGACTATTTCGACGAGATTTATCCCGACGGCGTCCCGACCCTTACGGTGACCGAGGTGAAATTCGAGGGGGGAAGAGAGAGACACGTGATCTGGAGCTGGCTCACGATCCCCTATGACCCGGATGAAGGTGTCTACCGCATTTACTACCCCACCGCCGAGCGTAAGCCGGGCATATACGACCTGTGGCTCGGTTTCGGCGATGGAACCCACGTGCGTATCCGGGTGGAGGTCGTACCCCGCGCAGAAGATTGATGCTTAGCCGGGGGATACCGGCCCTCCGCGCTTACCCCTCAACCGTCGGCGAGTTTCTGGGTTATACTTGTTTCCGATGTGCACCGTAATTGGCCTCGAAATTCACGTGCAACTCGCTACGAAAACGAAGCTCTTTTGTGGTTGCAGCACCGCGTACTTCGCTGCACCTCCCAACACCCTCACGTGCCCGGTTTGCCTGGGCATGCCCGGCGCCCTTCCGGTCCTGAACAAAAGGGCGGTGGAGCTCGCCCTGCGGGTGGCCATTGCCTTGAACGCACGAGTGCAAGAGTTCTCCCGGTTCGACCGCAAAAATTACTTCTACCCGGACCTCCCCAAGGGGTATCAGATCACCCAGAGGGAATATCCTTTGGCCGTAGGAGGTTCCCTTTCCTTCCGAGTCGAGGGCGAGGCCCGCACCGTCCGCATCCGCGAGATGCACCTCGAAGAGGACGCGGGGAAACTCATCCACACCGATGATGGGGCGTTGGTGGATATGAACCGCTGTGGGGTTCCGCTCGTCGAGATCGTAACCGAACCCGACATCCGTTCCCCGAAGGAGGCGCGGGAGTTCCTGCGGGCGTTGCGGACCCTTTTGCGGCATCTTGGGGTCTCGAATGCCGACATGGAGAAGGGGGAGCTCCGCTGCGACGCCAACATCTCCGTTTCCACGGACGGAAAGCTTGGCACCAAAACGGAGATAAAGAACTTGAACTCCTTCCGGGCGGTGGAGCGGGCCTTGGCCGCCGAGGAGGAGAGGCAGCGGGAGCTCCTTTCCCGAGGCGGGACGGTGGAGCAGGTGACCTTCGGTTGGGACGAACACGCGGGGAAGCTGGTGCTTCAGCGGTCGAAAGAGGAAGCCCACGACTACCGGTACTTCCCCGAGCCGGATCTTGTCCCCCTGGTGGTCCCGCGGGAATGGCTCGAGCGGGTCCGCGCGGGGATGCCGGAGCTACCTTGGGAGCGGGAGGAGCGTCTCATACGGGAATACGGCCTCTCGCCCAAGGAAGCTGGGGTCTTGATGGAAGAGCCGGCCCGTGCCGATTATTTCGAGGCGGTGGCCCGGGCCTGTGGTTCCCCGCAGGACGCGGCGGGTTGGGTCCTTTCCGAGATCCTCCGCTACTGGAAGGACGACTCGCCTCCCATAAGCCCCGAAGCTCTGACGGAGCTTATCGTGGCCGTTCGGGAGGGAAAGATCTCCCGCACCAACGCCAAAGAGGTCCTGGAAGAAGCGATCGCGACCGGGCGCGACCCCATGGCGATCGTGGAGGAAAAAGGGCTCTCGCTCCTGGCGGACGAAGAGGAATTGCGGCGCTTGGCTCAAGAGGTAATAGGGGAAAACCCCAAAGCGGTGGAAGATTTCCGCGCGGGGAAGAAGGGCGCCATCGGCTTCCTGGTAGGGCAAGCCATGCGCAAGACCGGGGGACGGGCCGACGCCAAGAAGCTCTCCAAAATCCTCCTGGAGATCCTCGGCTCGAGTTGATCCCCAACACCAGAAACCGGGAGGGACCATGGGGAAAATTTATGCGGTGATATTGGCCGGGGGAAAGGGCGAGCGCTTGTGGCCGGCGACGCTTGCGCTGCCCAAGCCTCTCCTTCCCTTCGGGGGGAACGGCCGGACCTTGATCAAGGCCACCTATGATCGGGTCCTGCCTTTGGTCGGGGAAGGGAACGTGTACCTCGTCGCCACCCGGGAGCTGGCGGAGCTCTTGGGGGCCGAGCTCGGTCTTCACCGGGAGCAACTTATCCTCGAGCCTTTCGGGAAGAACACCGCTCCGGCGGTGGGGCTTGCGGCGCTCGTCCTCGGGGAACTCGACCCCGCGGGAACCATGCTTATCCTCCCCGCGGACCACCGCATCGACGACGAGGAGGCCTTCCGCCGCGCCCTTCTCGCCGCCGTCAAGGCGGCCGAGGAGGGGTATCTCGTGACGCTCGGGATCCGCCCCACCTACCCTGCTACCGGCTACGGCTACATCGAGGGGGCCGGGCCCCTCTTCGAGGCCGAAGGATACGTGGTCCACCGCGCGGCCAGGTTCGTGGAGAAGCCCGACCGCTATACTGCCGAAGAGTATGTCTCACGGGGGAACTTCTTCTGGAATTCCGGGATCTTCGTCTGGAAGTTTTCCCGGATCCTGGAAGAAATCCATCGCCACCTTCCTGGGCTTGCGGCCGCTCTAGCGGAGCTGAAATCTCACCTGGACAAGCCCACGTGGGAAGCGGCCCTGCGGGAGGCCTATTCCCGGGCCGAGGAGACTTCCATCGACTACGGGGTAATGGAGAAGGCGGAGAAGATCGCCACGATTCCGGTCTCCTTCGGCTGGAGCGATCTGGGGGACTGGCACGCCATCTGGGAAGTATTACGAAGAGACCGGGAAGACAATGCTTCCGTAGACGTGGAGGTTTACGGTAAGGACGCTACGGGGAATCTGGTCTTTTCCCTCACCCCTAAGCGGGTAGGCCTTTTGGGAGTGGAAGATCTGGCGGTGGTGGATACCCCCGAGGCCCTGCTCGTGGGGAAGCGGGAGCTGGCCCAGCGGGTGCGGGAGATCGCCCGTGGGTTTGCGGAACGGGAGCCCGACTGGCCGGAGCTATATAAGCTTGACAGAAACGGCATGCTCGGGGTCATGAAGAGGTTCCCGGAGCAGTGCCGCGAAGCGCTGGCGCGGGGACGCGAAGTGGTCTTTCCCCGAGAGCTTTCCGGTTTCGAGCGAATAGTGGTGGTGGGAATGGGGGGGTCCGGGATCACCGGGGACCTGCTTGGATTGGCCTTCCCCGAGATGGAGGTTATCACCGTTCGGAACTATGTGGTGCCCCGGTTCATCGGGGAAGAGACGTTGCTTGTGGGGGTCAGCTATTCGGGGAACACCGAGGAAACCCTCTCGGCTTTTCTGGATGGGCTCAAGCGCACCAAGAAAGCCCTGGGGATCTCTTCCGGGGGGAAGCTCGCGGAGATCTGCCAGAAACAGGGGATCCCCTGGATCGAGATCCCTAAAGGGTTCCAACCCCGCGCCGCTTTAGGACATCTGCTGTTTACGCTCCTTGGGGCCCTGGAGGGGTTGGGACTTCGGGCCGAGGGTATGGACGAAGGGCTCTCGATCCTTTCCCGCATGGCGGGGGAGCTATCCCCCCGTTCCACGCCTAACCGGGCTCAAGGGCTTGCCAGAGCCCTTCAGGGCAAGGTCCCTGTAATCTACGGGGCCGCGGGGACCACACGGCCCATCGCCTTCCGCTGGCGCACCCAAATAAACGAGAACGCCAAGCAACCGGCCTTCTCCGCCGAGCTTCCGGAACTCTGCCACAACGAGATCGTGGGATACGAGCTCGCCGGAGGACTTTTTCCCCAGATCGTCAGGCTGTTCCTCCGCACCTCCCACGACCATCCCCGGGTGGCGCTGCGGGTGGAGGTGCTGAAGGAAGTGCTCCGGCGCCGGCGGCTTTCCTTCCTGGAACTGCACGGGGAAGGGGAAACCCCCTTGGCTCAAGCCCTCTCTCTCCTCTATCTGGGAGATTGGGTGAGCGTGTACCTTGCGCTCCTCAACGGGGTAGATCCCACCCCGGTGGAACCTATCGCGGAGCTCAAGGAACGCCTCGCTCGGGAAAGCTGGGAACCTTGGAGGTAATCCATCTCACGCCGGAAGCATGTTTCCCTCACCCGTTCAAGGAGCGCTTAAACACTGCCCCTAAGTTTTGCAGGTGCCCGTGACCTTTCTCAGATCACGCGATTCCTGATTCGGCTTCGTCGACTTAAAGTAATCCCGAAAAAGCTCCCGTGGCGCTTGAGCGGGAACTTGGACTGCCGTTGAACCATGTGGTTGCGGTCGGCGCGAACGATGTGGTGATGCTGAGGGGCCTCGCTCGGTTACGACCCGGGCCCGCCGGACCCGAGTATAATGCATTACGCTATTAACGTAACGCTCTTTGCGTAATGCACGGGGAAGATGAGAAACCCGTTTGTATACGGGAAGGTCGCGCGCGGCGAGTGCTTCGCGGATCGGGCCCGCGAGGTGGAAGAGCTTTCGGCGGATATCCTCGCGGGCCAAAACGTCATCCTCTTTTCTCCCAGACGCTACGGAAAAACATCGCTGATCCTCGAGGTCTTGGACCGATTGCGGACCCAGGGTGTGTTGACGGTGTACCTGGACCTCTTCAGGATCACCTCAGAAGAGGAGTTCGTCGCCGCCTACGCACGGGAGATCGCCAGGCTGTGTGGGGGCGGGATGAAGGCGGTTCTAAAGAAGGTCCGTGAGCTCCTTCCGCGCTTGATCCCTCGGGTGAGCCTCAAGGGAGAGGGCTTCGAGGTGGAATTCACCTTCGACCTCAGGGTGGAGCGGGAGCCACTCTTAGCCGACCTGTTCGAAGCAGTGGCCACCATCGCCCGGGAGAGGGGACGGCCGGCGGCGGTGGTGTTCGACGAATTCCAGGAGATCGCGAGATGGGATAAGGGGGAGAAGATCCAACGGACAATGCGGGCCCACTTCCAGCATCATCCCGAGGTATCCTACGTGTTCATGGGAAGCAAGCGCCACCTGATGCACGAGCTCTTCCAGAACAAGAATCGCCCCTTTTACCGCTTCGGGAAGCACTTCCCGCTGGGGAAGATCCCCAAGGAGGAGTTCGCGGCCTTCATCCGGGCCCGCTTCGAGGCAACGGGTTTTGACGTACAACAGGGCGTTCCCGAGCGGATCCTCGAGCTCACGGAAAACCACCCCTACTACACCCAAGTCCTATGCCATGTGCTCTGGGACCTATTTCGGGACGAAGGAAGGCTGGAGGCAGGACATGTGGAACTGGGCGTGGAAGAGGTCATCGCTCGGGAAGCCCATGCATTCCATGAATTGTGGGACGCCCTGCCCCTAAAGGCCAGGCAGCTCCTGGTGGCGTTGGCCAAAGAGGGCACCCCACGGGTGGAGATCTACTCCCGCGCCTTTCTGGAGAAGCACAACCTCGGCCCACCCTCGAGCGTGCAGCGGGCGGTGGAACGCTTGCTCGAGGACGAGGTCCTGGAGCGCGTGAACGGCGAATACGAGTTCACCGACGTGTTCTTCAAGCGGTGGCTGCAGCGGGAGTCGCCATGACCGATTACGCGTTTAGCGTAACGCGATCGGCGTAAAGGAGCGCCCTACCCGGATCCGCTGGCGGCCGTGGCCATCCTTACGATGTCCTCGGAGGTCACCACGCAGAGGTTCTCGGCGGCATAGGCCACCAGAGCCTCATACGCCCGCCAGATGGCCTCCCGCTCTTCCGGCGAACGGGGGGAAGAGGGATCGGGAGCGTCCAGGTCGTACGGAGGCTCCCGGGGTATCCGTCGCTTTATGTCTCGGTAGAAAATGGAGAGCCACGGGGTGTAACCCTTGCGGTAGAAGTTGTTCTCGTGGATGAGGACGGTGATGAACGGTGGGCGGGGATAATTCCAGCGGGAAAGTTCCTCGTGGAGACGCTCCAGGGGATCGTAGAACTTCCCCAACGGACCGGAGATCATGTTCCACCAAAACAGCTCCTTTTGGGTGCCCGGCGCCCGCCAGCGGGTAATGCTGAAGTCGCTGGGCCGGACGAGCAGCCCGTGTACCCACTGGAACGGCTCCGCGGGGTCGGTGCCGGTCTCGTGATAAAGCAGGGTCATCCTCGCCCCGAGCTCCGCGTAAACCGGAAGGATCGCATCGCGCCATTTGGGGCTGGGAACCGAAGCCACCACCGGGGGATGTCCGAAGATCTGTGTCAGCAGCGTGAAGCCGCCGGGTTGGTCCCGGAGGAGCCCCCCGGTGCGGAGGTCCAAGCGGTAGGTCTCGTAATCCCGGAAAACTTCCCGCACTTCATCGGGGGAAAGCCCGGAAAGCACACGGTCGAAGCCGGGGATGGCGGGATGCGGGGGGCGCACATGGTAGCTTATGGTCATGCCGGAGTCTTTCAGCCGCGCGATCACGTCCGGGCGGTGCTCGAGGTACGCGTACACTTGGGGTCCGGTGAGGTAAAAATCCCCCCGGACGCCGTATCTTTCGAAGATCCCGATGAGGCGGAGGAGCGTGTCGGCGCTCTCGTCCACGTTCACGAAGTCGTGGACGTTGACGACAAAGGTGATGTATCCCCGGCATCCTGTCTCAGGGCTTTCCTCTCGGATCACCCCACGGGGGTCCACCCCAGGATGCGTCTCTTCCCAAGCTGTGAAGGCATCGGCCATCTCCGAGAAGGTGGCCCACCGGATCCTTCCCTCCCCCACCAGGGGTTCCACGTGGACCCCGATGGCGAAAAGAAGAACCGCCTCAGACGCAAATGTCCCCAGACTTACCGCGAGGAACGCCAACACAAGGAGGCGCTTCCCCATGTTCACCCCCTTTCCAAAAAAACGATAGCGCCGCCCCCGATAGGAAGTGAATCGAAAGGGGGTCAACGGGCGATCGAAACCGGTTTGACCTCAGATGGCGAGCTGGTGGACGAGTTCGTAAAGGCGGAGGTCGATGGCCATTTGCTTTCGCCGCACGGCCGCGAGGGGGACCCTGACCGCTTTTCCTTTTCTCCAAGCTACCATGTGGCCGAAGCGCTCCGCCTTCACGTCCTCAGCGGCCAAAGCGCCAAAGCGGGAAGCCAGAATCCGATCGGTGGCAGTGGGGGAACCTCCCCGTTGGAGATGCCCCAAGACGGTCACCCGGACTTCTAAATTGGTGCGCTCGCGGAGGAAGTTGGCGATGACTTCCACCGAGCCGAGCTTGGCCGTGACCCCTTCGGCCACCACCACGATGGAGTGGTGTTTACCCTTGCGGTAGAGGGCCGAGACGCGCTGAGCTACCTCCTCCAGCGTGACCTTCACTTCGGGCACGAGGACGAGTTCTGCCCCACCGGCGAGCCCGCCCATCAACGCGATATAGCCCGATTCCCGGCCCATCACCTCCACCAGGAAGACCCGCTCGTGGGCGAGGGCGGTGTCGCGGATGCGGTTCAGGGCCCAGACCACGGTATTCACCGCGGTGTCCACCCCGATGGCGAGCTCCGTGCCCTCGATGTCGTTGTCGATGGAGGCCGGGATCCCGACCACATTGACTCCCTGGTCCGAGAGCCATCGGGCCCCCTGGAGCGAACCTTCCCCCCCGATGACGATCAGGGCATCGAGCCCCTCGCGTTCGATGGTTTCCAGAGCCCGACGACGCCCTTCCTCGGTGAGGAAGGCGGGGCAGCGGGCGGTGTGGAGGAAGGTCCCGCCGTATTCGATGATCCCGCCGACGTCCCGGGGAGTGAGAGGGGAAAGATCCCCCTCGATGAGCCCAGCGTAACCCCGGCGGATCCCCACGGTCTCCAGGCCGAGTTCCCAGCCCCGTCGCACCGCGGCCCGCACCGCGGCGTTCATCCCCGGCGCGTCCCCACCCGAGGTCAGTATCCCCACACGCATGGCGCCCCCACTCTAATCCCTGAGGTCTGTTTCCGCCAGCCTTTTATAAAGGATGCGGATCAAAAATTGAAATGAGGGTTGCCCCCACCATGATGGGCGCCCCGTTTTTTTCCGGAGCGTTCCGGTTGCCGCTGGTTAGGAGTGCCTAAAGGGGGATGGGTTACTTTTTAGCCAGGTATGTTATGGCTGCAGCGGCATCCACCAACCCGAAGCCGGTGGCCTCGTCCTTACCCGGAGAGCCGACATCCCTGGCGGTGGACCGCAGGATCTCACGCACACCCTCGGGGGAAAGGCGCTTGTCCAAGGCCCAGAGGAGCGCCGCGGTGCCGGCCACGTGGGGCGCGGCGAAGGAAGTCCCCGATGAGCTTACGGGCACGCCACCGGGAACTATAGAGATCACGTCCACCCCGGGAGCGGCCAGGTCCACTTCAGGACCTCGGCTGGAGAAGGGCGCAGGCGACATGTGCTTGTCCACCGCCCCCACGGTGATCACATCCGGCAAGCGGCCGAAGCCCTTCACCCGGGTGCCATCGTTGCCGGCGATGGTGATCACCAAAACCCCGCGTTTCGTAGCGTTCCGTATCGCGTGGCATACGAAGCCAGGGGGGTCCACCCTGGCGTACAGGGAGAGGTTTATGATACGGGCCCCGTTTTCAACGGCATATTCGATGGCCTGGGCTAGCTTCCACCAGTCGCTCTTGTAGAAGAATCCCCGGGAATCCAGGAACCGGATGTCCATTATGCGCACCCGAGGTGCCACCCCGCCGACACCGGTGGCGGCATCCACGCTGGCGGCCACCAGCCCGGCCACGAAAGTCCCATGGTAGCTTATCGGTGTGCCGACCAAAGAGTCCGAGTCGTTATCGCGAAAGTCCCAGCCATGCACGTCGTCCACATAGCCGTTTTTGTCATCATCTATTCCATTTCCGGGGATCTCGCCGGGATTTTTCCACATGTGATCCCGGAGAAGGGGCACGGTGTAATCGATTCCGCTATCGATGATGGCCACTATCACCTCTTCGGAGCCCTGGGTTATCCGCCAAGCTTCGGGGGCACGAATGGCCTTAAGGCCCCAACGGAGCCTCGAGGCTGCTGAGGAGACTACGAAAGGAACACCGTAAGTACCCGCGCCTCCCGCGATCTCGGGGTGCGAACAAGTAGTACCAACCTGTTTGGATGGGATTGCCGAGAGCCAGACAACGCTGAACACAAGGGCCATTATCGCGATCCACTTCAATTTTTTCAGCATCCTTCGGCAGCCCGGCCACCCTGCGGCGTATACGCCGCGAGGGTCCGTGGCTTTGCGCCCCCGGATTTCTCCGGGTTTGCCTTTATCGGGATGCTGCCTGTATCAAAGGGTTATCCGGTTTGGTGGCCTGACTGCACCTCACCCCCTTTCGTCATGGGGTTTACCCCTTGTTTATAGTGGTTACCATCCACAACCATTATACACACTTAGACCAATTCCGCCAACCCGGCCTTGCTTGGTGGACGGAGGTTCCTCCCAGGAAGCGCGCCGGCTTATTCCCCGATGATCTTTATCAGTACCCGCTTGGGACGCTGGCCATCGAACTCCCCATAAAATATCTGCTCCCAGGGGCCGAAATCGAGCTTTCCGTTGGTGATCGCCACCACGACCTCACGCCCCATTATCTGGCGCTTCAGATGTGCATGGGCGTTGTCCTCGCCGGTCAGGTTGTGCTTGTAGCGCCCGGGGTCATAGGGTGCCAGTTCCTCGAGCCATCTCAGGAAGTCTTCGTGTAACCCTTCTTCGTCGTCGTTGATGAACACGGATGCCGTAATGTGCATGGCGTTGATAAGGCACAACCCCTCCTTGATCCCGCTCTCTTTTACCGCTTCCTCCACCTGGGGAGTAATGTTGATGAGCGCCACCTTTTTCTCCGTATTGAACCAAAGCTCCTTCCGGTACGATCTCATTTTTTTCCTCCTTTCGGACGCTCACGTCGACTTTGGCTTCTCGAGATCAAAGGATAGGATAAATGGCCATGGAACGGCGAAGGAGCCGGGCGGTGCGGGTGGGGGAACTCGCCCTCGGTGGGGAGAATCCCGTGGTGATCCAGTCCATGACCAACACCAAGACCACCGATATCGCCTCTACTGTAACCCAAATCAGAGCCCTCCAGGCCGCGGGCTGCGAGCTCGTGCGGGTGGCGGTGCCGGACATGGACTCCGCCCGGGCCATCGCGGCCATAAAGCACGAAGTCTCCCTTCCCATTGCCGCCGATATCCACTACGACCCCAAGCTCGCCCTGGCTGCCCTTCGTGCCGGAGCCGACAAGCTCCGCTTGAACCCGGGGAACATCCGCGATCCCAAAGCGATCCGGGAGATCGCCGCCCGCGCCGCGGAACGCGGGGTCCCCATCCGGGTTGGGGTCAATGCCGGCTCCCTGGACGCACGGTTCCTCAAAGGGGGGAAAGCCACCCCCGAGGGGATGGTCGAGGCGGCGCTATGGGAGATCTCGCTCTTGGAGAAAGCCGGGTTCCATGACATCGTGGTCTCACTCAAGGCGGCGGAGGTGGGGCTCACGGTGGAAGCGAACCGGCTCCTCGTCCGCGAAGGAGACTGGCCCCTGCATCTCGGGATCACCGAGCCCGGTCCGGACTTAGAGGGAATCGTGAAGTCCGCGGTGGGGATCGGGATACTCCTTTCCGAGGGGATCGGGGACACGATTCGAGTATCCCTCCCCGGGGATCCGGTGCGGGAGGTGGAGGTTGCCTGGGAAATCCTGAAGGCCCTGGGCCTGAGGGAGCGGGGGCCGAGCTTTGTGGTCTGTCCCACCTGTGGCCGCACAGGGATCGACATCCCCGGGATCGCCGCGGAGGTGAAAAGGAGGCTTTCCACCCTAAAGACTCCCCTCAAGATCGCCATCATGGGATGCCCGGTGAACGGCCTTGTGGAGGTGAAGCGGGCCGACTACGGCATCCTAGGAGGGCGGGGCTTCGGCACGGTATATGCCCACGGAAAGGTGGCCAAGCCCAGGGTCCGGGAGGAGGACCTGGTGGATGAGCTGATCGGTTTGATCTTTGCGGAACAGGAGGGGTCCTCCCCTTGACGGAAGACAAGCAAATTTTTACAATAATATCGCAACAAAAGGAAACCAATCGAAAGATGCTTACCGAGCAGAGGCGCCGGCTCATACTGGAAGAGCTTCGCAAGCGGGGAGTCGTCCGGACTTCCGAGCTTTCGCGTATCTTTTCGGTTTCCCAAATGACCATCCGCAACGACCTGAACGCCTTGGCCCGGGAGGGGAAGCTGGTACGGATCCATGGCGGGGCGATGGTGCGGGAGTGGGTTACCACCGAGCCCTCTTACCAGGAGAAGGCCTCCCGCAACCTCGAGGAGAAGCGTCGCATCGCGAAAAAGGCGGCTGAGCTCATCGAACCCGGGATGGCCGTCTTTATCGGAAACGGCTCCACCACTATGCAGCTGGTGAAGACACTTCCCCCCGATCTTGGTCTCCGGGTCTTCACCAACGCCCTCAACCATGCCATGGAGCTCACCCAAGTGCCCGGGGTGGACGTCTACGTGATCGGGGGTTACCTGCGCGGGGTCTCCTATGCCATGGTGGGTCCCCTGGCCAAACGCTCGTTGGGGGATGTGTACTTCGACGTTGCCTT
>JAGGWU010000090.1 GCA_021163465.1 Candidatus Bipolaricaulota bacterium | reverse complement strand
TCTTTCCGTCCTTGAGCCTGCCCACGTAGGGGGTCCTTTTGGCCTGGGGCCGGGGGATCTCGGTGGGATCACAGATGACGAAGGGAGCATCCTCGGGGAGCATCCGCAGGAGCGCTTCTTTAAGGGGGCCCTCTTCAGGAAGCGGTAGATCATTTTCTGGCCGGCGAAGAACCCCTTGGGGAGGGCTCGGGCGACCTCGGTGAT
The DNA here is from genome assembly GCA_021163465.1 of Candidatus Bipolaricaulota bacterium. GTDB lineage: Bacteria > Bipolaricaulota > Bipolaricaulia > Bipolaricaulales > Bipolaricaulaceae > UBA3571. The sequence goes on along the minus strand of JAGGWU010000090.1, from coordinate 9,635 downwards.
CCTTGGGGAGCGGGCTTTTAGGATCCCCTGGATGATCATGGCCGCCTTCCACGCCCGGTCTTCCCTGTCGAAGAGGAAGAAGGTAAACTTATAGAGCGTTTTCAGATTTGGAATTGTCATGTTCATCACCCCCTGTGGTCAAGTTGGCCGCAGGGGGTGTCCCATTTCATGTCCCGAGCTCAGCCGTCGAAGGAGTCACGTTTGCAAGCGCCTATCAACGAGGTGAGGCCTGCTTCCCGCTTGTCCCTTACTACGTATAGTTATTATACTGCTTGTGCAGTTCAGCTTTTTCGTTTCCGGAAAGGAGGAGGAAGGATGAAAGGAGTTTGGGGAAAGGCCCTCTTTGTGGATTTGAATAAGGGTTCCATTGAGGAGAAGCCGATCCCGGAGGGGGTGCTGCGCCGGTTCCTGGGAGGAGTGGGGCTCGGGGGCTACTACTTGATGGAGATGGCACCAGAAGGAGTGGATCCGCTGGGACCGGAGAATCCCCTAGTAGTTGCTCCGGGGCTCCTCACCGGAAGCCCCATCCCCACCGCTTCCAAGACCGTCTTCTGCTTCAAATCACCCCAGACGGGGTTCTTCGGGCGCTCCGTGGCGGGGGCGAAGCTCGGGGTGGAACTCAAACGCGCCGGCTACGACGCCATCGTGATCACTGGGAAAAGCGCGAAGCCGGTGTCGTTGGTGGTGGATGGGGACGGCGCCCGCCTGGAGGACGCCGGGGACCTCTGGGGCTTCGATGTATTCGCTACCCAGAAGGCCCTTGCGGAGAGGTTTCCGGGCTATAGGACCGCGGTGATCGGCCCCGCCGGGGAAAAGCTCTCCCGGATCGCGGGGATCGACTGCGACGGGAGGCAGGCGGGCCGCGCCGGGGGCGGGGCCGTCATGGGGTCCAAGAACCTCAAGGCCATCGTCGTCAAGGGCTTCAAAGCGCCCGAGTACGCCTGTCCCGACACTTTGAAGGAGCTCTCCAAAAAATGGAACGAGATCATCCGCGACCACCCCGCCACCAAGGCGGACATGGGCTACGGGACCGGAGAGTTCCTGGACTGGATGAACCGCGAGTCCGGCACCTTCCCCTCCCGCAACTGGCAGTGGGGCTACTTCAAGAGCGCCTATGAGCGGGCCGGCGAAGGGAAGATCGAGCTCGACCCCTACTACTGGGTCCCCAAGTACGCGAAACGGAACGTTGCCTGCCCCGGATGCACCAAGCCCTGCGGGAAGCTCTTCGTGGTCGAGGAAGGGAAATACGCGCCCCTGGAGATCGACGGGCCGGAGTACGAGACCCTCTACTCCCTGGGAGGGGCGCCGGAGATTGCCTCCATCGAGGCGGTGGCCAAGGCCAACGAGATCTGCGATCGCCTGGGGATCGACACGATATCGGCCGGGTTGACCCTCTCCTGGGCCATGGAGGCCTTCGAGCGGGGGTACCTCTCCGCAGAGGATCTCGACGGGATCGAGCTCCGCTTCGGCGACGAGGACGCCTTCCTTGCGGCGCTGGAGAAGTTAGGAAGGAAAGAGGGAAAGATCGGAGAGCTTTTGGGCGACGGCGTGAAGAGCGCCTGCGAGCGCCTGGGCAAGGGGGAAGAGTTCGCCATCCACATCAAGGGCCTGGAACTTCCGGCCTATGACATCCGCGGCGCGAAGGGGGTGGCGCTTGCCTTCGCCGTCTCGTACCGCGGCGGTTGCCACCTCACCGCCTGCGCCTACGGCCCCGAGTACGGCGGAGCGTGGTGGAAATTCGAGCAGGTGGACCGCCACTCCATCCACGGGAAGGGGCCCTTCATCAAGCTCCTCGAGGACCTGATGGCGGTCTACGATGTCCTCGGGGTATGCAAGTTCTCCCGCCACATCTTCTTCCTGGAGGGGCTTCCGGAGATGGTGGAGGCGGCCACGGGCCTCGAACTCACCGCGGCGGAACTCCTCGCGGTAGGCGAGCGGTTGGTAAACCTCGCCCGGGTCTTCAACGTGCGGGAGGGCCTCACCCGGGCCGACGACCACATCCCGCCGCGGGTCTTCCGGGACCCCATTCCCGAGGGGCCATCGGCCGGCGGCCGCGTGACGGAGGAGGAGCTCCAGGCGATGCTGGACGAATACTACGCCGCCCGGGGCTGGAGCCGGGACGGCGTCCCCCTAAAGGCGGTGCTCCTCGCCCTGGACCTTTCGGAGTTCACGGACCTCGGGGCGGGGAACGTGGGTTGAGCCCGGGCGATGGGGGACCTGCTCGTCGTGAACATCGGCGAGCTTGTGACCCCGCGAGGTTCCGGCCCGCTCCGGGGCCCCGCGATGTCCGAGCTTTTGCGCATCCGAGACGCCTATGTAGAGATCCGTGAAGGGAAGATCGCCGCGGTGGGCCCAACGGGAAAAGCCCCGCGGGACTTCTCTGGAGAGGTCTTGGACGCCGGGGGCCGGGTCGTGACCCCGGGGCTGGTGGACCCTCACACCCATCTCGTCTTCGCCGGCTCCCGGGTGGAGGAGTACCTCAGGCGGGCCCGGGGCGAGCGCTACACCGGCGGCGGGATCCTGGTGACGGCCGAGGCGACGCGTAAGGCGTCCGAAGAGGAGCTGGTCGAGCTCTCCCTCTCCCGCCTGCGGAAGATGCTCCGCTGCGGGGTGACGACGGTAGAGGCCAAGTCCGGATATGGTCTCGCCCCGGAGGCGGAGCTGAAGATCCTACGGACGATAAAGCGGCTCGGGGAGATCGTCCCCCAGCGGCTCGTCCCCACCTTCCTCGGGGCTCACGCCTTCCCCCCGGACTACGGGCGGGAGGAGTACATCGAGCTCATCGTGGGGGAGATGATCCCCCACGTAGCCAGGGAGGGCCTCGCCCGGTTCTGCGACGTCTTCTGCGACAAGGGCTTCTACACCGTGGACGAGGCGAGGAGGATCCTGGAAGAAGGGAGGCGCCACGGGCTCGTCCCGAAGCTCCATGCCGACGAGCTCGCCTGTGTGGGGGCGGCGGAGCTCGCCGGGGAGGTCGGGGCCGTCTCCGCCGACCACTTGCTGCATGTGTCCGACCCTGGGATCATGGCCATGGCCGAGGCGGGCACGGTGGCGGTGCTCCTTCCCGGAACGGCGTTTGTGATCGACGAGCCCTATCCCCCGGCGCGGAAGCTGGTGGAGGCCGGGGTTCCGGTGGCCCTCTCCACCGACTTCAACCCCGGGAGCTCCCCGGTGCTTTCGCTTCCCTTCGTCATGCGCCTGGGGGTCCTGAAGCTGAAGCTCTCGCCGGAGGAGTGCCTCTGTGCTGCCACCCTGAACGCCGCCGCGGCGGTGGGGCTTGCGGGAGAGGTGGGGAGCTTGGAGCCGGGGAAGTCCGGGGACCTCGTGATCTGGGATCTTAAGGACTGGCGCGAGCTCTTCTACTGGTTCGGGGACGATTTGGCTTTCCGGGTGGCCATCGGCGGGGAGGTAGTTTGGGCCTCGCCTTAAAGGCCTACGCGAAGCTGAACCTGACCCTTGCGATCACTGGGCGCCGCCCCGACGGCTACCACACGCTGCGCTCGCTGGTCGTAGCGGTAGATTGGGCCGACGAGGTGCACCTCGAGCCCATCCCCAAGAAAAGGATCGAGCTCCGCACGATGCCCGACCTACACATCCCCCATGGGGAAAACTTGGTTTACCGGGCGGCCGAGCTCCTGTGGAGGCAGTTCTCGCCGCGGGAGGGGGTGCGGATCGTCCTCCTCAAGGACATCCCCGTGGGGGCGGGCCTGGGGGGCGGCTCGTCGGATGCCGCGGCGACGCTTGTGGGATTGAACGAGCTTTGGGGGTTGGGATTGAGCACGGAGGAACTGAAGGGATTCGCACGGGAGCTGGGGGCCGACGTCCCTTTTTTCCTCGGTGAAAGCCCCGCATGGATGGAGGGGATCGGTGATCTCCTGCGACCAGCCCGGGAAGAGATACCGCCCGTGTTTCTCGTGGTGGTACCCCCTTTCCCCTGTCCCACCTCCGAGGTCTACCGGATTTATGACGAACTTGCCGAACCTGCACCCGGGCCGACGGAGGTGTTTCCCAACGATCTCTGGCCCGCCGCGATAAGGTTGAGGCCGGAACTTTCCGGTTACATGGAGAAGCTACAAGGTTTGGGAGAAATCGGGGTGGGGATGAGCGGGTCGGGGTCGGCGCTTTTTGCTGCCTTCGACGGGGAGGACGTGGCGGAGTGGGCCATGGACGAGCTCTTGGGACAGAAGGTGAAGGGGAGGCTCAAGCTGGTGCGTCCTCGGATACGCGGCTATGAATTTCTCAGATAACAACGTAACGACGTCGAAGGCCGAACCCTCCGCTCACTTTCCCCTGGGAGGCAAGGCCAGGGCAGTGATGACCAAATCTCCGTAGAGCAGGTAAACCCCTTCCAATCTCCATCCCTTTGCGCCCATGATCTCGAATTTATTCTCTCCGGTGAACCTCACTCTCATTTCCCTTAGGCGAAGGGATGTCCCCAGCACGGGGTAGAAACACTTTATGCATGCTTCCTTAGCGGAGAAGATCACAGTGGCCAGAAGGAGAGAACGGGGGCGGGGCAGGATCGAGAGCGTGTCCCTCTCCTCGGGAGTGAGGATCCGGGGAAAGAGCCTTTCCTCCATTCTCCGCGGATCCTCGAGATCCAATCCCAGGGAGAGGTACCGCTTGCGAGGAGCGAGGATACACCCGCATACGCGGTCGGTGTGGGAAAGCGAGCCGACGATACCCGCAGGCCAAAGGGGTTCTCCGCCCTGGCCCTTGAGGACGGGTTGAGGGGGAAGTCCCAACTTCCTCATAGCCTCCCTGGCCGCGGTCCTTGTGGCGATGAACTCCCGCTGCCTCTTGGAGGCGCTTCCGCAGATGTGTTTTTCCTCGGCCGGAAAGAGCCGTCCCTGAAGGCACGCGATAGGTCTCACCAAAGCGGCGCAGCCCGGGACCGCTCTTTCAAGGAAGTGCTCCGCTGCCCTGAGATCCTTCCGCGGCAACAAAGGCCTTCTCCTCGATCTTATGGAGATCTTGCTGATATGAGTGTACTAACGCATCGTGGACGATTGTTCCATTTATCACCGGGACATTGTTGGTGTCATGGCCGAGCTTTAGGCATGAGTTGGGACAGGGGGAAGCCTCAGCCGAGGGAATGGGATCGCCATCCTTTTGCGGTAGGCGGAGAGGGCTTCTTTGGAATCGAGATCGGTGATGATCCCAAAGGGGATAAGGTTTGTATGAACCCCGGGCGGCGCCGGGAGATCTGCGACCGGGCGCAGCGGACCATCGCCGAGGAGGTGGTAAACCGCTTCGTCCAATCTTATGCTGGACCTAACCGAGGTGACCATGTGAGGAAAAATAGGGACGGACGTATGAGATCCACCCCGCTCACCCCTGAGGGAGACGTGGCCAATCGGTACAGCCGAAGTGGGACCAGTCCATGAACGGCTTCGGCTTTTTATTGTTGTGGCTTTATCGCGAACACATGGTCTAAGAAGAAGCCCAAGCCAGCGTTCCTCGCCTCCTGGAGGAGCTGCCAATATCGATCCGTTGTTATAACGAGGGGATCGCTTCTCCCCAGGCCCGGCACCTCCACGGTGATGCGGGCGACAGGAGAGTAAATATCCGGGGGCATCAGGAAGTACACATATTTCGACTCGAGCTCTCTGCTCCAGGAGTAGTCGTAATAGCTGAATTCCGCAGGGAAATCGATCTCGATGTGCATCACGGCTCGGGTCACATCTATTTCTTCCCCCGCAGGTCCAAGGATCCGAATCAACAAGTAAGCTTGCGGGATGGGTGGCCTGTCCTGCCGGCCAACTCTGATGGCGCCGTCAGGGGCACGGCCACCGCTGAAACCGATCCTTTCTTCCCCTCCATCCCACAACCGATTGCTGGTACGCTTGGCGGGATCACCGAGGCCATTGCGTCCAATATCGTCGAAGAAGCCGTGAGCCACGAATAGCTCGCTCACATCGAGCACCCCATCCCAATCGGTGTCAGTCGAACTCAACCCATACGCAGGGTAATTGACGAGGGCATCGTGCATCGCTTTCACGGTTCTTGGCTTCGTATTCACAAATATCTCGAATACCTGTACATCGCTTAAGCTAACATGATCGCGCGTTTCTATTACCGTGGAAATGGTGCCCTTTGGTTTTCTCTCGATCCCTCTACCATCATGGAGATCCCAAAGCAGCCCCGCGACTGCGAACTCCTCATCATCGGGCGTTCCAGGCCTTCCCCATGCAGGGATGTCAACCTCCAAGTTGTCGTCGTGCCCCGACCATCGGTAAAGCTGGGGATCCCGGTCCCCGTAGTACTCACAGACGAGCATGGAGGTAAATTCGGCAAACCCCTCTTGGAGGGAATCGGTGGTTGACCCGTTTCTCCAGCCCCCATGGTTATTATCCGGAGGTGGAGTCCCTGGGAGAAATCCACCGTAGATCTGAAGCCACCAGTAATGGCCGAGCTCATGCCAGATGTTGTTATCGGGTTTACTGCCACCCCATAGAGGAAGACTGTTTTCTTCATTCATAAGCACATGAGCATCTGCGGTCGCACGTGGTCCGGTCCCACCCGCAAGATCTCCGAACTGGACGCCGGCCGATGAACAGCGCGTTGCTCCCGAACTGAACATGCTGACCAACACCGGCTTCAAAGTCACGCCCAATTGCTCGGCCAGTCCTTCCAAATACCTCATCGCCTTGTAAGACCAGAAATAGAAGTGAGCACAACTGTTCATGAAGGCGTCAGGGTCTGCTCCCTTCCTATCCCAATTCTCGGAAGCGACCCCACCAGCTCCGATCACCCGGGCCGAATCCCGGGCTAAAGGAGGCAAGTCACCGTAGAAGAAGTCCACCGGATCAGCGGTGTATTCGTTCGGACCGGTGCGTCTCCATACGGCGGCCGCGCTACCGACCCGAGCCCGCCAAGGATCATCGGGCCCAGTGATCAACCTGGCCAAATATACAGGCACGAACCTGCCACCGACTTGGTTTTCGGAGCTTACTGCCATCAGATCCCTGTTGTCATACCACAAGAGCGACACTACTACCACTCGGGGTGGGCAAGGACCTGTCCATTGGAGTCGGAATTCATAGGTAGCTTTCTCTGAGGGTACGAACTCCCGGCCGTTGAATGTCCGCTCGGCGGTGTGGTTAGTGCGTGTGACAGCATCCGGACGCCTGTCCCATATGCTCAAAGGCGGGAGTGGCAAGGCGTCCCCGTCCCGCAACACGAAAAGCCATACCTTGCTATAGGACACCGGGTAATCATGGGAACTGTCGGTCACCCTCCCCCGCACGATTAGGGTACACGTGGGCGCCGCTTCCCCTTCTTCCACGGGCCGCAGACACACATTGCCCAAGAGGTAAGTTGTGAGGCCGAAGACGGAAACCCGACCGAATTCGGTCACGTTCACCGGCTCGTATCCCGGCACCACCACCGTGAACCCGCTGAGCGTGTTCCCCTCATAGACGGGGGTTAACGCAAATTCTTGGTTAGGTAGCGGCCTCATGGTGCACTCGGTGAGCCTCCCGGTGACCGTGGCGCCGGGCCGCCCCGGCCGGGGTACCGAGAACTTTCCTTCCTCGTCGGTAGTCCCCGATGTGGATCCTCTATCAGGCATCGCCTCGGGGGGAACCGACCCGGTAACCGGTGGCTTAAGACACACAATCCCCACATCTATGGTCCGCTGTACCCGTCCGGTGATGTCCATAGACGAAAGGAGGCGGAACTCGCTCACCACCGCTTCACCATAACCGGGCGAGGATACCCTCACCGCCCCGATGTCCCCGAGGTTCCGGATCCATTGCCGCCCCTCTTTGGGGATAAGCTCCACCGAGACCGGCACTCCGGGAAGAGGCTGGATCCCGCACCGGGTCAAGGTCCCGCTGACCACGGTATCGGGGAACTCTTCCACCGGCACCGAAAAGCCGCCCTGTGAATCGGTAACGTACCCGTACTCGGGCTCGGTCGGAGGCTGTACCGGGACTACTCCCAAGATCACCTGCAGCTGAAGGGGATACGGGATCCCAGCAGTCCAGGCTTCGAAAAGGAGTTCGAACTGGCTCCCGGCGGTACCCGGGGGGATCGTGAACCGGTACTGCGTCCGCACCGTTCCCCAACCGGAAGTCACGGGGAAGGAGGGCCACCCAGCCGGAGCTGAGACGAGCCGGACGTTCACCGGGCCAACGGGAGTCCTCTCAGCCACAAGCTCCAGAACACCGGGGCTTCCTTCAGGAACCTGGCAGCGGAGGATATTCTCCGCAGGCTGGTAACAAGTCCCCTGCGTTAGGAGCCTCCCCTGGAAGCGTAGCGATACACCACCATCGCCGCCCTCACCGGGTCCGTACTGTGCCATCCCGTAGAGGGCCCAAAACGAAAGAATAAGCAGTGAGCAAAGAAACTTCTTCATCTTCTACCACCCCCTTTTCCGCTCACCCCTGCTGTTTGCCTTAAATCACAAAAACATTTCCAACATAAACAGAGTTGAATCCCATTCGGTAGGGTCCATGGGGCATTGCGTCCTGAACGTGGTGAAGGATCAGGGAATCCTGCTGATCGACATAAACGGCGAGACACATCGTCCCCACATCGTAGAAGGGCCCTTTCAACCGGAGCACGAACCCACGCATTTTCTACCTCCTAAACTACCTTTTCCCAAAAAGGAAAAGTCCCACAGCAAGGCCTCCGCAACGACTTTCCTTCTTAAAAGCTCGCTTAGACTACACCAAACGTCCAGCCCAAGTTTCACGCCCCGCTGAAACCCGGTCAACCACCTTGAATCCCCCTTAGATTCACAGATTTCCCCTCGCACCGGTGGGAAACACGGACTTGTGGAGGTTCAAGTGTCCCGGTAAAGGAGGGAACGCAAGAATTTTCGTTCAGAAACCGAGGAGATCCAAAGCTTCCAGGACCCCGGCGGCGATCCTCCACGAGCGGTCCGCCACCCGGAAGCAAACCCGGGGGTCCCCCCGAGGGTCGATCTCCACGGCCTTCGTCCCCGCGGGGACCTCGATCCCCGAGCGCAGGATCCCCCGGACCACCCCGGAACAGGGCGCCCTCAACTCCTCCCCGCTGCACCGGGCAAGGCTTTCCCCCTTTTTCACCCGCTCCCCAATCGCCTTGTACCCCGTGAAGTGCCCCGGCCGCTTCACCCGAAGCACCCGCTCCCGGGATAGCCCCCCGATCTCGCACGGGATGTGAGTGGGGGCAAGGGGGGATCCCTCCAGGTAAACCTTGCCCAGGAAGGGACCCCGCAGGGTCTCCACCGCCGCGTGACAATCTACCCCCGCGGTGAACCCCGGCCCCAGCCCGACGACGAGGGGAGCCTCATCGATGCGTGTCCCCAGGTTCCGCTTGGCCATCCGTGCATCCACGATGGCCTCGGGCCGAAGCCGCTCCACCGCGTCCCCCTCCGGAGCGAGCACGGGGATGATCCCCTTCCCCAGGAGACACAGGGCTTCCTGTGGGGACACAGCCCGGGCGGCCTCGTGCCCCTCCACCGCCCATCTGCCCTCGTATACCGCCTCGGCAAACGCCACCGCCCGCCTCAACGCCAGGGGCTGGGATAGCTCGGTACAGACCACCGCCAGCCCCCGTTCCCACAACCGGATGGCCACGGCGGTGGCCACATCCCCGGCGCCCCGCACCAAGACGAGCTCCCTCATCCCTGCCAGGGGACGAAC
>JAGGWU010000081.1 GCA_021163465.1 Candidatus Bipolaricaulota bacterium | reverse complement strand
GCTCAGAAGCTCCAACAGCGCCATCCTTAGGTCGGTCACCGGTGGTCGTTCCTCCTTTCTTTGTTGATTTACCCCCAAAGGAACCCACCGGTGGCCACTTGGTCAAGCCCTCTCGGGTCCCAGTTCGGTTACCCGAGGTCCTTCAGCTCGCGGCCCCGGATTTACACCACTACCCGGGACTATACCACGAAGAGGGAACAGATATCGATGGCCGTCTCAGTGGAAATCTGAAGCAGCCGCTCACAGGCCCGTCGCTTCTCGAAATTGCGTTGGTATTCCCCGAAGTCCAAAGGCACGATGCTTTTCAGTTCCTCCAAGTAGCCCTCCAGGGCATCGAGCTTCGCCAATATGCGGGGTGTGTCGAGCTCAGCCACGGGCTATCTCCTCGAGGTATTCCCGGTATATATGTTTGAAGTCCTCATATTCACGGATGGTGCGGAAGGCGAGGTCGTACAATGCGTCCTCGTCGCGGCAGAAGAGAATCTTTCCTTCCTTCAGTACCCGTGGCGGATGTAAAGAGGGAGCTGCTGGTAGATATGGATATCGAGATCGAATTCCGCCGGGTAATCGAGCTTCTTCGATAGCTCGAGGTCGCTGTAGCTCCGCGCCTCAAGCACAAGACAGATATCGACGTCTGAATCGGGAGCACTTTCTCCCCGGGCGCGGCTGTCGAAGAGGATGACCGCGAGCACCTCCGGGTCCTGTTCGGCCCGCGCAAGCAACGCTGTCAACCCTTCCCGGGCTTGTCTTACTAATCGAGGAGCCGAAGGAAGAAAACCCTGAGGATCCAAGGTAAAGGCAAAGAGAGGGTGAGGAACACCCGGAGGTTGTAGGCCACCGCCTCCAAGAGGGCCCGCTTTTGGGCCATAAGGGGCGAGGTCTCCTGGGGAAACCGCAAGCCGCGGGAATCTCGAGCCCACGCCTCCCCACCGTTCGAAACCGGCGCTCCGGAAGATGCCTCATCAGGCAACAAAGGCGACTGTGCCCCCCGCACTTCCCTTCCGCCACCTGGGCTTCTGGCCCTCGGATCGACAGGCCGGCGGAGTCCAGGATCAAGGGGCGGGTTCCCCTTCGGGGAGAAAGGGTAACAACCTCCTTAACAGGGCCTCTAGAACCGGCCTTGGAGCGCGTTGACGGGATGTGCGGCTGCGGGGAACTCTCAAGTTGCTACGGATGCTTACGAAGCTACCGCAACCAGTTCGTCCACGATCGGTTACGCCGCGGCCCTGTCCGGGACTATTTGGAAAGCCTCCTCTCCAGGTGGACTGATTTAGAAGGGGGCTAACGCGTTTTTCGATTGCTTCCTTGACGGCTGCGCCGAAGTACTTATAGAATTTCGAGCGAAAAGAAAAGAAAGATAAAGCAAGGATAAGCAATGAGAAAAAATTACGTGGGGGCCATCGACCTCGGGACCACGGGGGCCCGGTTCGTGCTCTTCGATCGCGAGGCGCGGGAGGTCACCTCGGCCTACCGCGAACTCCCCCTCTCCACCCCACGCCCCGGCTGGGTGGAACAGGATCCCGAGCTCATGATCCGCCTGGCTTTGGAGGTGATACGGGAGGCGATCGCCCGCGCCGGGATCGGTGCCGGGGATATCGCCGCCCTGGGGATTACCGTCCAGCGGGAAACCACGTTGGTCTGGGACCGCGAAACCGGTAGGGCCCTACACCCCGCCATTGTATGGCAGGACCGGCGCACCGCCCCCCGCTGCGAGGGGCTCCGCCGGACCCACGCCGATCTCATCCGGGACCGCACCGGGCTCCCCCCTGATCCCTACTTCTCAGCGACGAAACTCGAATGGCTCCTTACGAACGTACCCGGCCTCGCCGAAAAGGCGGAAAGAGAAGAGGTCGCCTTCGGCACCGTGGACTCTTGGCTCCTCTTCCGTCTCTGCGGCGTTCACGCCACCGATCCCACCAACGCCTCCCGCACCATGCTCTTCGACATCCGCCGTCTCGCCTGGGACGCGGACCTCCTCGCGCTCTTCTCGGTCCCGGCGGGGATCCTTCCCGAGGTCCGCCCCAGCCTCTCGGAGTTCGGGACCACACGGGGGGAGCTTTTCGGGGCGGAGATCCCGGTGACGGGGGTCCTGGGAGATCAGCAAGCGGCCCTCTTCGGGCAAGGAGGCCTTTTCCGGGGCGGGGCTAAGGTCACCTGGGGCACCGGCGCGTTTCTCCTGCTCAATACCGGAGGGGAGGTCCCGACCCCGTCCCGCGCCCTCCTCTCCACGGTGGCCTACACCACGGACAAAGGCGTCGCCTACGCCCTGGAAGGTTCGGTCTTTGTAGCCGGGGCGGCGATCCAGTGGCTCCGGGACCTAGGCCTTATCTCTTCGGCCGCCGAATCGGAGGGGCTTGCCCGTTCCCTCCCCGGAAACGAAGGGGTCTATTTCGTCCCGGCCCTGACGGGGCTCGGGGCCCCCTACTGGGATCCCTATGCCCGGGGGACGATCGTGGGCCTAACCCGGGGCACCACCCGGGCACATCTCGCCCGGGCGGCCCTGGAGTCCATCGCCTATCAAACTGCGGACATCGTAAAGGCCATGGAGGCCGAGGCCGGGTTTCCCCTCTCCGAACTCAGGGTGGACGGCGGTGCCGCCCGGAACGGATTCCTCTGCCAGTTTCAGGCCGACATCCTCGGGATCCCGGTGGTGCGGCCGGAAGTTCTTGAGACCACGGCCCTGGGGGCAGCCTTGGCCGCCGGGGCCTCCGCCGGGATCTGGGAGCTGGCGGATATTCCCGAGCTCCTCCGGGTAGAACGGAGGTTCGAGCCCCGGATGTCGCAAAGGGAGAGGGAACGGCTGCACACGGGCTGGCGGGCGGCGGTGGAGCGGGCCCGGGGCTTTGCGAAGGAGCTGGAATGAGGATCGCGGTGATCGGCGCCGGGGCCGTGGGGTCACTGATAGCCCGGGAGCTTTGCCGCTATGAAGCGGAGGTGGTCCTGTTTGAGCGGGCCCCGGATGTAGGCTGGGGCGTCACCAAGGCCAACTCGGGGATCGTCCACGCCGGCTTCCACGACGAGCCGGGAACCACGCGGGCTCGGTTCTGCGCCGCGGGGAACGCGCTCTACCCTGAGCTCGCGACGGATTTGGAGATCCCCTTCCGCCGCACCGGGGCTTATGTCCTGGCCTTCACCACCGAAGAGCTTTCGGTGCTGGAGGAGCTCCGGGAGTGGGGCGAGGTGAACGGCGTGCCGGGTCTCGAGCTCCACCGCCGCGAGGAGATCCTCGCCCGGGAGCCCCGGGTCAACCCGGAGGTCCGTGCCGGGCTTTGGTCGCCCACGGTGGGCATCACCCTCCCCTGGGAGATAGCCATCGCCGCGGTGGAAAACGCCCTCGATAACGGCCTGGAGCTCCACTTGGGGGAGCCCGTGGTGGGGATCGAGGTCTCCGGGGGGCGGGTCCGCGCAGTGCGCACGGACAAAGGCCGTTATCCGGTGGAGGCGGTTGTCAACGCCGCCGGCCTCTTTGCCGACCACATTGCCCAGATGGCGGGCCTCGAGGGCCCCGCGCTTCACCCCCGCCGGGGGGAATACGTGCTCCTGGACGAGACCACCGGGGGATTGGTGAACGTGGTCCTCTTCCCTGCACCCACGCAGGTCTCCAAGGGGATTCTCGTCCTCCCCACGGTGGATGGAGGACTGCTTTTGGGGCCCAACGCCCACGATCTCCCCCCGGACGCCCGAGAGGCCACGGAGACCACCCGGGAGGGGCTCGAAGAGGTAATCGAGGGGGCAGTACACCTGGTCCCGGATCTTCCGCTCCACAAGACGGTCAAGACCTTCGCCGGGCTCCGGCCGGAGTCCCCCCAGAAGGACTTCGTCCTCGGGGAAACAGAGGTGGCGGGGTTCTACCAGGCGGCGGCGATGCGCTCCCCGGGCCTCACCGCGGCCCCGGCCATCGCCCGGTGGCTCGCCCACGAGATCGCCCTCGCCCACGGGCTAGAGGAGCGGACGGATTTTCGGCCGGTGCGGAAACGGATACCACACCCCGCTGACCTTCCCGAGGCGGAATGGGAGGCACTGATCCGGAAGGATCCCCGTTGGGGGCGGATCGTGTGTTTCTGCAATCGGGTGACGGAGGGAGAGATCGTGGAGGCGATCCGTCGCGGGGCGCGGACCCTGGACGGGGTCAAGTTCCGCACCCGAGCCGGCTTCGGCCGTTGCCAGGGCGGGTTCTGTACCGACCGGATCCTCGAGATCCTCGCCCGGGAGCTCGGGGCCGAGCCCTGGGAGGTGACCGCCCGGGGCGGGGCCTCGCGCATCGTCCTCGGGGAGGCGCGGCCGTGAGGACCTACACGGTGGATGTCCTGGTTGTCGGAGGCGGGGCGGCGGGGATGGCCGCTGCGGCGGCCGCGGCCCGCGAGGGGGCCCGGACCGTCCTCTTGGAGCGGGGGGAGCGGCTCGGCGGGGTGCTGGAGCAGTGCATCCACCCGGGGTTCGGCCTCCACCGCTACCGCGAGGAGCTCACCGGCCCGGAGTTCGCCCACCGGATGCGGCAGGAGCTCGACGACTCCGGGGCCGAAGTCCTCACCGGGGCCACCGTCCTGGAGATCCTTCCCGACGGGCCGGCCGTGAAGGTCGTCTCCCCCAAAGGACTGAAAAAATTCAGGCCGCGGGCGGTGGTGTGGGCGGTGGGCGCGAGGGAGCGGCCCTTCGGGGCCCTCAGGATCCCGGGAACCCGGCCCTCAGGTGTCTTCACCGCGGGGTTGGCCCAGAGGCTCCTGGACCTGGAGGGGCTCCTTCCGGGGAGGCGGGCGGTGATCTTGGGCTCGGGGGACATCGGCCTCATCATGGCGCGCCGGCTCCACCTCGAAGGTGTGGAGGTCCGGGCGGTGCTGGAGATCCAACCGTTCCCCGGGGGTCTCACCCGGAACGTGGTCCAGTGCCTCCGTGACTTCGGGATCCCGCTCCTCCTTTCCCATACCGTCGCCGAGGTCCACGGGAGGGAAAGGCTCGAGGGGATCACCGCGGTCCGGGTGGACGAGCATCGGCACCCGATTCCGGGGACGGAACGGCGCATCGAGGCCGACACCCTGATCCTCTCCGTGGGCCTTATCCCGGAGGTGCGGCTCATCGAGGACACCGTGCCATTGGATCCGGTGAACCGTGGTCCGCGGGTGAACGGCCGGCTCCAGACCGAGGTCCCTTGGCTCTTCGCCGCGGGGAACTGTGTGGCGGTGTTCGATCTGGTGGATACGGTAGCGGAGCTGGGGGAGCGTGCGGGAGCCTCTGCCGCCCGCTACGCACGGGGGGAGCTGCCTCCCGGAAAGCCGGTCCCTCTCGTCAGGGGGGAGAACGTGGTGAGCCTCGTCCCGAGCTATCTCGACGGTACCGCGGAAAGTGCCAGGATGTACCTCCGGGTCCCCCGGCCCATGGAGGGGGTCGCGGTGGACGTCGGAGGGGTCGTCCGGCGCCGGGTCCCGGTCGCCCGCCCGGCGGAGATGATCGAGATCCCCCTGGATGGGGACGCGCTCTCCGAGCTTTCCCAAAAGGAACGAATCGTGGTCGAGGTGAAGCCGAAATGACCGAGAAAAAACTCGTGTGCGTCTCGTGTCCCATGGGGTGCGAGCTTACGGTGGTGCTCGAGGGGAAGAAGGTAGTTTCCGTCTCGGGGAACCGCTGTCCCCGGGGGGAGGAATATGCCCGGTCCGAGGCGGTGGAGCCGCGGCGGGTGCTCATGACCTTGGTGCGCGTGGAAGGAGGAAGGGACCGGGTGGTATCGGTGAAGACAGATCGCCCGATCCCCTTGCGGCTCTTTCCCAAAGCGATGGCGCGCGTGCGGGAACTCTCGGTGAGGGCTCCTGTCGCGATCGGCACCGTGATCGAGGAGAACTTCCTCTCCACCGGAGCGAACCTCGTCACCACCCGGCCCGCCCGCTGAAAAAACCTCCTGGATGAGGGTCCCGCAAAAGAGTGTTACAATCTAGCACCATGTGTTTGGCAGTCCCGCTCAAAGTGGTGGCCGTGGAGGGAAATGAGGCCACCGTTGATCTCGGGGGAGTGCGTTCCCGGGCGCGGCTCGATCTCCTCGGGGAAGAGGTGAAGCCGGGGGATTACGTTCTGGTCCACACCGGGTTCGCCATCCGCCGCCTCGATCCCGCGGACGCCGAGGAGACCCTCAAGCTCTTCGACGAGCTCCTCTCCGCCTCCGATGACGGCGGTGACTGACCCCTTCCGGCTACGCGATCCCGCACGGGCCGAGAAGCTCGCCCGGACCCTTCGCCGCCTGGCCCCCGGACGAACGGTGAAGCTCGTTCACGTGTGCGGGACCCATGAGGCCGCCATCGCCGAACACGGCCTTCGGTCCCTTCTCCCGGAAGGGGTGGAGGTATACGAGGGACCCGGTTGCCCGGTGTGCGTCACCTCTACGGCGGATATCAACGTGGCGGTGAAATTGGCCCTGGAGAAGGACGTGGTCCTCTGCACCTTCGGGGATATGCTCCGGGTACCGGGGTCGGAGCTCACCCTGGAGGAGGCCCGGGCCCAGGGGGCGGACGTACGGGTGGTCCTCTCGGCGGCGGACGCCGTCCGGATCGCCCGGGAAAACCCGAGAAAGGAGGTCGTATTCTTTGCCGTGGGGTTCGAGACCACCGCCCCGGCGACCGCGGCGGTGCTCCTGGGTTCCCCTCCCCACAACTTCTCCGTCCTCTGCTCCCACAAGCTCATCCCCCCTGCCCTGGAGGCCCTCCTCCGGGAGAATACCGCTGTGGAGGGATTCCTCGCCCCGGGCCACGTCTCGGTGATCATCGGGGCCGACGCTTATCGAGAACTGGCCCGAAAACACCGCATCCCGGTGGTGGTGGGGGGATTCGAACCCCTGGACGTGCTTTATGCCGTGGCTTTACTCCTCAAGCAGCTCCGGGACGGCCGGGCGGAAGTTGAAAACGCCTATCCCCGAGCGGTGCGCCCGGAGGGAAACCCTAAGGCCAAAGAGCTGATGGGCAGGGCGTTCGAGGTGGTGGACGCCGTCTGGCGTGGGATCGGGACGATCCCCACCTCCGGCCTCGGGATCCGGGAGGAGCTCTCCCGGTTTGATGCCCGAAAGAAGTTCGGGGTCGAGGCGGGGGTCGGGATGGAGGAGCCCCCCGGGTGCCGCTGCCCCGAGGTAATCATGGCCAAGGCGGTGCCCACCGATTGCCCCCTGTTCGGGACCGCCTGCACGCCGCTTTCCCCGGTGGGGCCGTGCATGGTGGGAGCGGAGGGGGCGTGTGCCATCTGGTACAAGTACGGGGAGCGTCCCAGGCTCTAAAGGAAGGTCCATGAGGAAACCCCTATCTGAGGAGAAGATCACCGCACTGCACGGGGCAGGCGGCGAGCTCATGAACCGCCTGGTCGCGGAGCTCCGCGAGCTTTTTCCCCTGCGGGCGGCCGGGGAAGTAGGGCTCGATGATTTGGATGACGGGGCTTCCCTCTCGCTTCCCCAAGGGGAGGTGGTGGTCACCACCGACTCCCACGTGGTGAAGCCCCTTTCCTTTCCCGGGGGCGATATCGGGAAGCTCGCTGCCTCGGGCACCGTGAACGACCTCGCGGTGATGGGGGCAAGGCCTGTGGCCATGACACTCGGGCTCATCATCGAGGAGGGCTTCCCGATATCCGAGCTGAAGAAGTTCCTCTCCTCCCTGGCGGAGGTACTGCGCGAGGTGGGGGCCGCGCTGGTTACGGGGGACACCAAGGTGATGGGAAAGGGGGAGATGGACGGGCTCGTCATGAACACCACCGGGATCGGTGTCGCCGAAAGGATCATCCGGGACTCGGGCCTCCGTCCCGGGGACAAGATCATCATCACCGGCCCCGTGGGGGACCACGGGATGGCGGTCCTGGCCGCCCGGGAGGGGATCCCGGTGGAAGGGGAAATTAAAAGCGATGTATCCCCGATCTGGCCCCTGGTGGAACGGGCCCTCTCCATCGGGGGGGTGACGGCAATGAAGGATCCCACCCGGGGCGGGCTCGCGGCGGCCCTCAACGAGATGGCACGGAAGTCCGGCGTGGGGATAACGGTCCGGGAGGAGGAGATCCCGGTTCGCCCCGAAGTGAGGGGCCTCGCAGAGCTTCTGGGGATAAGCCCCTTGAACCTCGCCTGCGAGGGCCGGGCGGTGATCGGTGTCTCCCCGGATCGTGCGGAAGCGGTCCTTTCCGCCCTGCGGGAACATCCGCTGGGACGGGACGCCCGGATCATCGGCGAGGCGATCCCCGAACACCGGGGGAAGGTGGTCCTGGAGACCCGAGTGGGAGGCCGGAGGTACCTGGAGATGCCGCTGGGCGACCCCCTTCCCAGGATCTGTTAGCCGCCCTTTTCACTCTTTTCCATTACTTTCGGTTCCTTCCACATTGCCCGCCTATTGGGGATCGGAGAAAATGCCCCCGATGAGGGAAGGGGAAGATCTTCAACGGCTGGTCGGGTTCCTGAAGGAGGTGAACCACGACCCCTCCCTCGACGGGGTGAGCGGGGCGGCGCTCCGTTTCGCCCTCTCACTGATTCCCGCGGCGGACAAAGGGGTCGTGTTCGTCCTCGATCCGCGGCTGGGGGAGTTCGCCGTCACCGCGGCGGTGGGATGGGAACCCGAACGCCTGAAGGCCACCCGGCTCCCGAAGGAAAAGATCGCCCCGCACCTCGCCTTTTTCGGGAAGCCCAGGATCGTCCGCTGGCCCCTGAAATTGGCCCTGCGATGCCATGGATCCAGGATCCCGGAGATCTTCTCCGAAGTGGCCGGGACGAAGGCCGCGCTCTTGCTTCCTTTAAGGGACGAAAACGGGGGGTTCAAGGGATGCCTGTGTTTGGTCAGCACCCGGGACCCCGGGGCCTTCTCGTCGGGGGACCTCGAGCGCCTCAGGGCCTTCGAGGGCGAGATATCTGGGGCCGTGTGCGCCGGGCTTAGGTGGGAGGAACTACGGGAACGGGAACGCTTCTTCAGGTTTCTCTTGGAACGGATGGCCGACGCCGTATATGTCACCACGCTGGACGGGGAGATCCTGGAGGCCAACCCGGCGGCCGAACGCCAGACCGGATACAGCCGCCGGGAGCTGCTCGGGATGAACATCATGCGGGATCTCGCCGCCGAGGAACCGGCCGTCACCTGGGAGAAGGTCAACGAGAGGCTGCTCCGGGGCGAGGTGGTCTTCTTCGAGGAGAAGAAGCGCCGCAAGGACGGGACCCCCTTCTGGACCGAGGTGGCGGTGGCCCTCATAGAGTATCGGGGCAGGCCGGCCACCGTCTCCATCAACCGGGACATCACCGAGAGGAAGCGGCTCCAGGAGGAGCTCGAGCGCCGGATCTCCCAGCTCCGGGCCCTCAACCGCGCCACGAGGCTTTTGGTCGAGGAGATCCAAGCGGATGCCCTCATACGGACCGCGCTCTCCGCGGTCAAGGAGGCCACCGGCGGCGAGTACACGAGCCTGGTGCTCTTCGACGAAGAAGGGAAGCCTATCAAGAGGTACACCTTCCCGGAATCGCCTTCCCTTCCCCTTAAGCTGCGCAAACGCGGCTTCGCCGCCTGGGTGCGGGAGACCGGGGAGCCCCTTTTCGTCCATGATATCAAGCCGGACGGCTCCACGGAACCCCCGGTGGTTTGGCCCGGGGAAGCGGACCCGATCCCGGCCAACCCCACGCTGGTGGAGGCCGGGATGAGGTCCTTCGCCGGTATCCCCATCAAGCGCAAAGGGAGGATCGTCGGGGTCCTCTATGCCGACAGCCGCCGCCCCAACGCCTTCGCCGGGCAGGAGGAGATGCTCCTGACCCTGGCGGGCCACATCTCGGCGGCCCTGGAAAAGGCGCTCCTCTACGAAGGCCTCAAGGAAAGCGAGGCCCACTGGCGCCTCCTCTTCGAGGAATCTCCCGTTTCGCTGTGGATTACGGACCTCTCCGGGGTAAAGGCGGAGCTCGACCGCCTGCGGGAGCAGGGGGTGCGGGATCTACGGGGGTACCTCGAGGAACACCCCGAGTCCGTCGCGCAGTGCATGAGGAGGGTCCGGGTAGAGAAGACGAACCGCGCCGCCCTCGAGCTTTACGGTGCCTCGGATACGGAGGAGCTGTCCACCAGGTTGCCGGAGATCATCCCCCTTGACGAGGCCATGACCCTTTTCCGCGAGGGTTTACTGGCGATCTGGGAAGGAAAGCCCCGGTACTCGGGGGAGGGCATAAACCGAACCCTGGATGGAAAGAGGCTCTGGGTTTACCTCACTTGGAGGGTCATGCCCGGCCACGAGAAGGACTACGGCAGGGTTTTGATCTCGATCGTGGATATCACCGCGCGGGTTGAAGCCGAGGAAGCCCTGAGGGAGGTCAACTCCGCCTTCACCGCCCTCTCCTCCACCCTGGAACTCCCGGAGCTGCTCCGCATCGTCCGTTCCGAGGCGCGGAGATTCATGTCCTTCGACGCCTTCTTTGTGGCCCTTGTGGACAGGGGGCGAGGCGAGATTCGGATGGCATATGCCGAGGAGGGAGGGGAAGAGGTGGAGGTACCGCCGATCCCCTTGGATCCCGGCTCCAGTCCCACCGCCTGGGTGGCGGTGAAGCGAAGGCCCCTTTTCATCGAGGATGTGGAGGAAACCCCACCGCCCGTCCCGTTCAAGCAAGTGGGCCGACCGGTAAGGGCCTGGGCGGGGATCCCCTTGATAGCCCAGGGCGAGGTGATCGGGGTCCTCTCGCTCCAGAGCTTCGCGCCCCTGGAGTTCGGGGAGAGGGAAAAGGGAATCCTTTCGGCCCTCGCCGCAGGGGTGGCGGTGGCGCTCCGCAACGCCCTCCTCCACGGCAAAATCCGCTCTACCGCTGAGAAGTTACGGGCCATAGAGGAGACCTCCCGGAGAATGAAGCTCGCCGATTCGAAGCGCGAGCTCTATGACCTGGTCCTGGACGCGATCCACGGGCTATTCGGATACCCCTGTGCCATCCTCGAGGCCTCCGGGGACACCCTGACCGCGGTGGCCGCTCGGGGTTGCAGGTGGGCCCATGGTACGCCGCACCTCCCCTTGGGTGAAGGAAGTGGATTCGCGGCAACGGCGTACAGGACCGATGAGCCCCTTTACGTCCCCGATGTCCGGGACGATCCACGCCGCATCCCCTGTGATCCCGACCCGGCGTGTGAGCTCGCCCTCCCCATCTCCGTCTCGGGCAAAAGATACGGGGTGCTGGATATAGAACACGGCGAGGTGGACGGGATACCCCCGGAGGATCGGGACCTCCTCAGGATACTGGCCAGCGAGTTGGCCGTGGCCCTGGCCGGGCTGGAACGGTTGCGGGAGGTGGAGCGGATCAACGAGAAGCTCGCCCTCCTCCACGAAATTTCCCAAAAGCTTCAGCGGTGTGCCAGCGCCCGCGAGATCTGCGAAGTGGCGGCAAAGGCCCTGGTGGGGAAGCTGGGGTTCGAACACGCGGTCGTGGCATTGGTCCAGGGGGACTACCTCGTCCCCGTGGCGACTGCGGGCCCCTTGGGGGCCAAGGCCCGCCCCTTCAGGAAGGGCGAGGGGATAGCGGGGAAGGTGTGGACCTCGGGGAAGCCCCTGTGGGGGAGGATAGAGGATTTCCCGGAGGCCATGCCGGTGGATCCCGGCATAAGGTCCACCGCCTGTGTCCCCATCGAGGGGAAAGGCCAGATCCAGGTGGTGAGCGGGGATCCCGATGCCTTCGGGCCGGACGACCTACAGATCTTGGAGACCTTGGCCAGGCACATACGCGAGGAGCTCAGGAGGGTGGAGCTCGAAGAGGAGCTCCGCGAGCAGGCCATCCGGGACCCGCTTACCGGGCTTTACAACCGCCGCTTCCTGGACGAGGTCCTCCGCAAGGAACTCGCCCGGGCCGAACGTTACGGACATCCCTTGGCGCTGATCGTGGCAGACATAGATGATTTCAAGGAGATCAACGATACCTATGGACACCTCGAAGGGGACCGGGCCCTCATCCGCGTGGCCAAGGCGTTCAAGGAGAACATCCGCGAATCGGACTACATCTTTCGCTGGGGCGGGGACGAGTTCGTCGTCCTCCTTACGGAAACCAACGGTGACCGCGCCCGAAGGTTCATAAAGCGCATGAGCGAGCCCTTCGGCCCCCTGTTAGAGCCGCCGACCATCCGCCTGAGCTTCGGTCATGCGGTTTACGACCCAAGGGAAGGGGAACTGCCCGAGCCGGAGGAGCTCTTTCGGGAAGCCGACCGCATTCTCTACGGAATAAAGAGGAAAAAGCGGCGTTAAAGCCACCTCTCGCTTCCTATTTGCATCCCGTCCTCGGCGGCGATCACCTCGAGGCCGAGCTCACCGGAGAGCTTGGACGCCAGCTCGCGGGGCTTGGCCCGGAGCATCGTCATCCCGAAGTGGGTGAGCACCGCCAGCTTCGGCCTGGCCCCGCGGATGATCTCCACAGCCTCAGGGAGGGAGAGGTGGTCTATTTCCGGGGTGGGTTTCAGTCGCACCACGTTCAAGACGAGAAGATCGCAGTCGGAATAGCGTTCGGGTAACTCCGGGGTGAACCGGGTATCTACCACGAACCCCAGCCGCCCTTCGGGGGAGTCCAACATCACCCCATAGGTCTCTGCGTCGCCGTGGCGGTGCCGCACCGGGGTGACGCGAACCGCCCCGATTCCAACGACTCTGCCCTCCTCCATGATCTCGATCCGCTCGGGATACCTGCGCACGTACCTGAGCACCACTGGGTCCTCGCCCTCGAGGCAGTCCCGGGGAGCCACAAGGACCCCCTTCCTCCCCTTGTGTCCGAGTTCGGCCATGACCTCGAGCATGATGTTCACGTCGGTGGAGTGGTCGAGGTGCTTGTGGGTGAGGATCAGACCGTCCAGTGCCTCGGGATCCAATGGTGGTCGGGATCTCCGGCACCGAAGCAGCGTCCCCGGGCCCGGGTCGAGGAGGAGCCGCGTTCCCCCGAGCTCGATCCACGTGCCGGCGGAGTAGCGGAGCTGCTTCCCCACCACGTAGCGGGCACCGGCGGTACCGAGGAACTTCACGAACCCCATGGGAAAGCATTCTAGGCGAGCACCGAAGCCCAAACAAATTCACAGCACGGTTCATCCACCTTCGCTTGAGCTCAGAAAGTCCCCTTCCACCCGAAGTTCAACAGCCAGGTCTTGCTCAGGTCATCGGGATCCACCAATCCCAGCTCGAGGCCGAGGTGCGCCGTGAACCCGCGGAAGAGAGGAAAGACCACGAGGGTCTTAAGCTTGCTGAAACCGAAGAGGTGTTCGTTTCCCCTGCTGAAGTAAAAGGTGAACTGCCATCGGCCGGTATCGCCACAGCAACCCACCACCGGCCCCTCGAAGCGCCAGTATTCGAAGAAGTACCTGCTCCCGGTTACCGAGGAATCCCTTTCGGGGTCAAAGGACGTCGCGAACTTGCCCGTGATCTCGCCGGCGAACTCGCACTTGATCTCGATGCCGTAAAGCTCAACTCCTTCCAAGCCGAACCCTTCGTCGGGGAGCTGAAGCGAGATGCGGGGCCTGAGGCACCCGTCGATCCAACCCGTCGAAACCCGGAGTGAGGGGCTCACATCTTTCGACTCGGTGGTAAAGGTGGTCTTTACGCTGGCATAGAGCCTGACGTCGCCACAGACATCGCACGGGAACGGAAGGTCGCTCAAGGTGAAGCAAAAATTTTGGAATCCCTCGTCTTTGGAGAACGCAAGGCTCATGTCCCAGCTGAAATCGCAGAAGCTACAACCCAGATCTACCGCCTCCCCCCGCGCCGTGAGGTCGAGCTCCGAAAACCGGACGGTCAGCCCTTCGAACTTCGCACGGATATTGAAGGAAATGCCTTCCGATCGGCTGCTTACGCTGAACAACCCGTAGGAGTCTTCCGGTTCCTCCCCTTTAAAATAAAACTTGTAACTCAGGGTGTACCCCATGATGGAAGTGCGCATCCGCGCGGTCCAGTTATCCAGGGCCGGAACGGTGGGATCGAAGTCGAGGGTCAAGGTTATGGGAATCCTTACGGCTGTTTCGCCGAAGGGAAGCTCGAGGTTATAGCGAAAAGTGGTTTTGAAAGACGAAAATTCGCTGTCCTCTATCCTCGCGCGGAGCTCGAGATCGAAATAGTAAAACTCAAGCTTGACCTTTCCCTCAAGCTCCGTCTCCTCGACGGCGAAAGAGGGTCCGGAGAAGGTGAAATCTCCATTCCAAACGTAGACAGGGGGGCTCACGAGGGAACCTGGCCCGAGGACCACAATCTCCACGAAAATTTCCTCCAGAAACTCCTCGGTTTCGGCACTGTAAACGGCCACCCTGAAGGAGTCCTCGCCGTAGAACCCCTTCTCCGGTTCGTAAACCAACTGCGGAGGGGCCCCACTCAAAGTCCCATGTTCCGGGGGGTCCGTGACCTCGAAAGTGAAATTCCCCGCGATTTCCGGATCACACAGCTGAATCTCCGTTCTCCCCTCGTACGGGACCACCACGCTTTGGATCGATGGGGGAAGATCCACCGACGCCGTCAGCGCCGCGGCCGAAACCAAAAAAATCAATATCGGCAATAGCTTCGCCCTCATTTACCCCTCCTTGGCAAGCGGTTTAAACGCCCGCTGTGCTCAAGGTAGGGGGAGGGAAGGAAAAACCGCGGGAAAAGGTGCGGGGAAGAGAGCGGAATCGGGTTACACTAGCTGGGAAATTTATGCCGTAATGCCCGTTAGCGATGTGAGTAACAAAAAGGGCCCCTTAAAACCTGGGGCCCTTTTTTCCATCGTGGATCAGCGGATTGAGGTTACCGTTCCTCTTCCACCACCTCGAAGCTAAACCCGTACACCCGGTTGCGGCTCAAGCTGATCCAAAGCTGGTACCTTCCCACCGAGAGGTCCGCGGTGTAAACGCGGCACTGATAGATGCCAGCACGCAACTCCTGGACCTCGTAGTGATGGAATCGGGGCCAGTGGTATTTGCCCTCACCCTCGTCTACCTTTACGAGCACGATCCACGGCTCAACCCCTTCTTCAGGAGCGGGGAAACGGAAGGTGAGGGTCTGTCCACGTTCCACTATCCAGGGGTTCTCGGTGAGCAGCGAGTAGAGCCAGGTATCCTCGTTCTGCATCCTAGCAGTCCCCCCGAGGAATTCACCGGCGAGGTCCAGGCCGTTTACCACGATCATGGCGTTGGCCGTCCAGTTCTCATCCACGTCCGGCCCGGTGGGATCGATCCTCTCCATGGTGACATAAGGTGGCGCACCGTTTATCCCGTAGCCAGCGGCCCAGCCCGTTTTGCGGCGCGGATCCGCGTTGGCGGTATCGACGACTAGCCCTTGGGGATCCAAGAGCTCAATCACCTCCCCTTCGTCATCCAAGCGGTAGGATTCCGGCTTCCCGGTGCCGTAGAGGAAGTCGGCGGCATCCCGTTCGGGGATATCGGCCACGGCATTGGGGGTCAGGCGCTCAAGGACGAAGTAGCCGTACGGCTCTATCGTCCCGCTGAGTTCCAACACCTTCCATTCGGCCCGTTCCGGGTCTTCCACGTTCTTCTTCCGCCAACGGAGGGTCCACCCAGTGAGGTCCACGGGTTGGTCGGTGAGGTTCACGAGCTCGATCCACTCGTGCTCGGGGTTCGCAGCTGTTCCGCCCCAGGCCACCTCGCTTATGGCCACGGGATTGAGGAGCGCCGCGGCGCCGCCGGCGACCATCTCCGTCTCCTGGATGGTAATGGTGATGGTTCCGATGTCGAAGGCATCGTATGGATCACGTACAACGAAGTCGAACCGATCGGTTCCCACATAGTCGGGATCCGGCGTGTAGAGGAGCTCCACATACGCCACGTTGGGGGCCACGTAGACCACGTCATCGAGATCGCCGCTGAGCATCCCGTGCGCGGGCGCCCCCACGATAGAGAAGCTCAAGGGATGCCCCTGGGGATACGCGTAAAAGAGATCGGGGTCGCTTCCCACCAGCCGCACGGCAATGGGGATCCCCTTCCCCGTGGTATAGGACCTGTCCTCAGCCATGGGCGGGTCGTTCCACCACGGGGTGCTATAGCTCGCCTCCACCGGTCCCACCGTGTTGCCACAGGGATCCTCGGCCCACGCCCGGGCCACGTTGGTCAGGGGGCCGGGAAGCGGGGTCCCGGGCTCTGCCTCGGCCACCTCACACTCCGGACATCCCTCGGGGCCGAAGGCATCGTCCGGCGATACCGTGTACTCCACGGTGAAGGTGCGGGACTCGCCCGGCTCGAGCTCCGGGATTATCTCGTTGAGGCCGAGTTTTTCGTCAACTACCACAACGTTATAGAGCGTCACATCGCCGATGTTGGTCACGGTGATCTCGTAGGTAATTACATCCCCCACCTTGACCTTGGTGGTTACGTCGGCGGTCTTGGTGAGGTCAAGGGCGGCGTTGTAGATCACGTCGACTTCGGTGCGCGCCTCCGCCGCGGTTACCTGGCCGCAGGGGTCGAGCCCCGCGGCGGTCACGGCGTTGACCACCACCCCACAGGCGTCATCGTCGGTGGTGGTATAGGAAGTGTTGAAGGCTACGGAGTCTCCGGGTTCGAGGGAGGTGATCGTCTCCGAGAACCCGGTGAGGGAATCCTCCACCTTTATCTCGGTCAACCAGGCATCACCGGTGTTCCGCACGGTAAAGGTGTAGAGAATGCTCTCACCCACGATGGCGGTGTCCCTATCGGGTTCGATGGTCACGGTAAGGCTGGAATTGTAAGCAAGCGCGGTGATTATCGAGGCCTTGTTGTTCTCCGGATCGAGCTCATAGGTAGCGGAAGAGACGGTGGCCTCGTTGGGGATCTCGCAACCGCAATCGGCGCTTGTGGTGGCGAGGATGTTTAGGGACAGGCTCTCGCCGGCGGGGAGGATCTCCGCGGTGTACGTGCCCTTCCACTCCTCCATCTCCTCCAGAGGAGGCGGTGTCTCGGGCCTGCCCACATAGAAGACGGGGTCGAGGAGGCACGGCTGAAGGATGTCTTTGACCACCACATCGTGAGCGCCGGCGGGTCCGCGGTTGGTCACGACCAGGGTATAGGTAAGGACCTCGCCGACCCCGACCGGATCGGGCGAAGCACCTTTGGTTATAGTGAGATCAGTGCCCACCCACGTCTTCGTCGCCGTGTTCGAGGTGGTAACCACGTCTGCACCTTGGACCTCTCCCTTGAACGATGCCGTCACAGTCACCATCCCGGGCTCATCCGACGTAAGCGTCAGGTACGCCTTTCCTTCCTCATCGGTGGTGGCCTCCTCGGTGCCGTTGAGCACCCCGCTCCAGGAGAAGGTGACCGTCTCCCCGGAAAGGGGCGACCAGGTGGTCCCGTCGGTGGTGTACTCGAGGGTGGCGGTGAAGGTGTGGGCTTTGCCCACCTGGTTGGAGGCCTCCTCGGGCTCCAAGGAGAGCCGCACCTCCACCCAGGTCTTTTCCGCCTCGTTGGACGCAACCGATACCGAGGCCCCGGCCACGGTGCCGCTGTAGGAGGCGGTCACCGTGACGGCGCCCGGATCGTCCGAGGTGAGGGTGAGGTAGGCCTTGCCCTCCCCATCCGTTACCTCGTTCTGGGAGCCGTTCAAGACCCCGCTCCAGGAGAAGGCGACCGTCTCCCCGGAAAGGGGCGACCAGGTG
>JAGGWU010000069.1 GCA_021163465.1 Candidatus Bipolaricaulota bacterium | reverse complement strand
GGTTGCAGGAGGGGGATGTGGTAGCGCTGGCGGGGGAGCTTGGGGTGGGGAAGACCACCTTGGTCCAGGGAATCGCCCGGGGCCTTTTTGTCACCGAAAACGTCTCCTCGGCGAGTTTCGTTTTGGCCCGTACATATCGGGGAAAGATCCCTCTCCATCACTTGGATGCCTATCGGATCGAGTCTCCCCAGGAGCTTTTCGAGGTGGGTTTGGACCGGTATCTGCCCCCTGAAGAGGGGGTCACGGTGGTGGAATGGGCGGACAAGATCCGCGCCTTCATCCCTAGGGAGGCTCTATGGGTGACGATCGAGTTCCTGGATGGCGATCGACGCCGCATTACCCTGCGCCGTCCCGAATGAGCCTTTTGAGCCGCTTGTCGGTGCGGATCCCGCAGGGAATTTTTTGAAAACGTGCGGCCGGCAGGGTCGGGGCAATCCCCAATCGAGGTAGTTGGGGCGAGGGGTTTTGTGGGCGGGCGATTTCTTTAATCTTTTAAAAGTTTGAAATATTTGAGGCTTCCGGCTACCATAGAGACAGCGATGGGTGCCTATACCGTACAGGAGCTGGCCAAGGCCCTGGCGGCCGTGGGGTCGGAGGAGAGGCTCAGGATCCTGAGCCTCCTCCTCAAAAATCCCCGTCTCGGCTGCGGCGATCTGGCCAATTGCCTGGGGTTATCCCAGCCGGCCGTCTCCTACCACCTCCGTGTCCTGGAGGCCGCCCGTCTCATCAGCAAAGTCCGAGATGGCCGTCGCCGTTGCATCTCCCTTACCCCGAAGCTTACGCTCATCCTGAACGAAGGGGTTATACGCTGGCTCCGCGAGGAGGAGGTGAGCTGACCGTGGAGGAGCGTGAAGTCATCGTTTATACCACGCCCAGCTGCCCCTGGTGCAACGCGGTCAAACAGTACCTAGAAGAGCGGGGCATCCCCTACACCGAAATCGACGTCTCCCAAGACCAGGCCGCCGCGATGGAGATGATTCGGAAATCGGGCCAGATGGGCGTCCCGGTGGTAGAAATCGACGGTGAGATCGTTATCGGTTTCGATAAGGAAAGGCTCGATTATCTTTTGGGCCTACATTAAACCCCTGCCGCGCCCGCGGCGAAAGGAGAGGAAATGCCGTACATAAGCGGAGAGGATTTGGAGTACATCCGGGGCGAGTTCGAAAAACTTCCCCGGAAGGTCACCGTGAAGCTCTTCCTGGGCGAGGGGTTGCCCACAGGGGAGCTCCTCAAGGAACTCATGGAAGAAGTAGGGGCCATCGCGCCGGAGAAGGTGGCCCTGGAGATCGCCCAAAGCCCTCCCGCGGAACTCGGCCTCGACAGGGCCCCGGCCATCGTGCTCCAAGGGGATGGAGAGGACTACGGGATCCGTTTCTTCGGCATCCCATCAGGTTACGAGTTCGCATCCTTCCTGGAGGCGATAAAGGACGTAGCCGCGGGGGAGGCGGAGCTGGAGGAAGAGATCACCCGTAAACTCGAGGGCATCAAGGAACCAGTCCACATACAGGTCTTCGTCATCCCCACATGTCCCTATTGCCCTTATGCCGTGCGCACAGCGCATCGCTTCGCCATGGCCTCCCCCCACATCCGGGGAGACATGGTAATGGCTCCGGATTTCCCGGAACTGTCCGACCAGTATGAGATAATGGCCGTGCCCACCGTGGTGATAAACGACCGGGTTCGCTTCGAGGGCGCCATCCCCGAAGAGGAGTTCGCGGACAAGGTCCTCGAGGCGATAAGAAGCTGAGCCACGCCGAACCCGGGAGGGCGGGGCTGTGTCCCCGTCCTCCCGTGCTTGTGGCGCACTCAAGGGACACGGCGGATATCCGATCCCCGGCCGATGATAACCTGGGAAAGCTCGACGCCCACAAGATTGACATCCTCATCCACTACACATCCTCTCAACTCGGAATCCACGATCCTGGCCCGCCCTAAGACCACCGACTCCTCGATCACGGAGCCGGGGGTCTCCGCCTCCGAGGCGATCCAGCTCCGCCCGCCGTTGAAGTGGAGGTTTGCGCGGATGTACGCGTCCCTTGAGCCGATATCGAACCAGGGACCGTCGAACACGAAGGCTTCGATCTCCTCCCGGGAAAGGAGCCACTGGAGGAAGTAACCGGGAGCGTCCTTGCCCTTTTCGGCCTCCCGCAGAAACCTGCTGAAGAAGGGGAGGATCCGGGCGGGAAAGAGGTAACAGGCGGTGCTCACGAGGTCCGAGGGAGGCTCCCCCGGCTTCTCCACGAAACGGACCACCCGGTTGTCCCGCACCTCCGCCACCCCGTAGCGGCGGGCCGCGACCCGATCGCCGAGCCGGTACAGGGCCACAAGGGTCCGCCCGGAGTAGGCCGCCACGAACTCCCCCAGCGTGAAGGGAAAGATGTTGTCGCCGCCCACCACGAGGAGGTCCTCGTCGATCCCCAGGCGCTCCGCCAGGTGCGCCAGGGCCCCCACGGCGCCGAGTTTTTCCTCCTCGGAGCGGGTCTCCTCGATCACGAGCTCGGCCCGGTATCCCGACCCGGAGAGCCAGGCCGCGAAGTGGTCGGCGAACCGGCGGTTCACCGAGAGGATCGGGACGGCACCCGGAGACATCCCCTCAAAAAGGTAATCCAAGATGGGGCGACCAGCTACGGGAAGCAAGGGCTTAGGACGCCATAGAGTCAGCGGCCAAAGCCTTTTAGCGTATCCGCCGGCAAGAATTACGATTTTCATCCTCCAGCCTCCCTTCCGCTACGCGGATATCTCGCGCCTGGAAGCTCCAGGCGGGGTTCAGAAGGTCCGGAGCAACGCCGAGAGTTCCCGCTCCAGTCGCTTCAAGGAGAAATGCTCCCGTCCCAGAGCGAAGTTGTGCTCCACCATTTCCCTTCGGCGCGACTCGTCGGCCAGGATCTCACCAACCTCCCGGGCTGCCCGACGGATCACCTCCTCCGGCACCCGGGCCAACCCTTCTTCGTCCCGGTGGCATTCGCGTCCCAAGGACACGTACCGAAACCCAAGAGGGGCGATGTCGGCGGCGAACACGGGGTACTCGAACACGACCAATGGCAACCTCGCCACTACCGCTTCCAGGAACTGGTTCCCGAAGCCCTCGTAGAGGGAGGGATAGGTAACGAAGTCGGCGATGGTGTAGGCATCCCACAGGGAATAGACCTTCCTTCCCCCTTCCAGGCGGCGCTCGGCTGCGAACTGCTCCGGGACGAAAAACGCCTCCACCTCTAACTTTTTCGCCCGCCGGACAAGCTTACTGTGATACCCGGGATCCTCGATGAGGTTGGGGAGGAAAAGGACAACCCGATTCCCTCTTTCCGCGAGCTCGAGCTCCGGTAGGACCTCGGCTTGGAAATACCGCACGAGCTCCAGGGCGAGCTCGATCCCTTTGCGGGCTACCACCCGCGTCGCCTGAAGGAAGACGATGTCCGTAGGGGCAAAGCCCAACGCCTCCCTGAGGTCGGCGTTGAACCCGTCCTTCCCGAAGGGGATGTCGAAATCCATAACGTTGGGCACTACCGTCGCCTTCAATCCCCGGCGTCGGCGGAGTTCGTCCTGGGCGAGGGAATTGATGACCACGTGCGCGGCCTCCGGGTAGGCGGGGGGGAACTCCTCCACCAGGAGCGCCTCGATCTCCGGGCACGTGGGGGAATAGATGTCCCGTTCCCACCAGAAGTCATGGTGATGGGCGATCACCGGAAGCCCCAGGGATTCCACGGCCCGGAGGATCCCCAATGACGCGGGGAGGTTCATGGGCAGGGACCAGAGGTTCTCCACGATGAGGAGTTCTACCCCCTCGCGCGAAAGGAGCCTCCGGAACCTTTCCTCCACGAGCCCGGCCAGGCGTTCGATCTCCGCCATGAGATCAGCGGGTGTGTAGTGGGAAAGCCCTTCGAAGGCGTTCCGGCGGACCTCCTCTGCCCAGGAGAGGGAAAGCTCAGGGATGACCACGGCCTCTCCCGTGGGGTCTTCTCCCGCGACGACCTCGACCCTATGGCCCAAGTCCTCCAGGACCCGCCTCCACTTCCCCATCTCCAGCGAGACCCCGTCCAGCATCCCGTGGCGGAAGTGGCATATAGCGATCCTCATGGGCATGGCGTATTTTAACACAGGAGTCGCTTCGTACTTGACATCTTCCCGCCGGGAAGACTAAAATGGTTTTGTCCATTGAGCCGAATTGACGATGAAGGAAGAGGAGGTGAAGGGAAGGGAGCGAACTTTTCTTTTAAAACACCAACCATAACAACAAAAGGAGGGAGTGTAATATGCGGAGATTTGGGATCATCGCGTTGGCGTTGTTGGTCGGTTCAGTGGCGGGCCTTGCGGCCCAGAAGATCACCTGGATGTCCACCCAATTCGTCCCCATCGCCGAGGCCGAGTTCGTGCGCAACGAGATCCTCGCCCCCTTCGCCGAAGCCACCGGGATCGAGGTGGAGTTCATCGGAGCCGAATACGCGGAGTTCGTGTCCCGCGTCGAGGCCGAGTACGAGGCGGGCAAGGGGGAGATCGCGGTCCTGTGTGGCCTGCACGGTGACTTCGTCAGCGTCCTAGATGCCCTGGCCGACCTGAGCGAGGTTTCGCCCGGGGGCACCATCAGCGATACCCTCATGAAGCTCGGCCAGATGGCCGGAAAGCAGGCCTATATCCCCCTCATGCAGGCCACCTACCTCATGGTGGTGAACAAGAAGGCGCTCGATTACCTCCCCGAGGGCGCCGACATTTGGGCCCTTACCTACGATGAGCTGCTGCAGTGGGCGAAGAACATCTACGAGGCCACCGGCGTGCAGAAGCTGGGCATCCCTGCCGGACCGAAGAGCCTGCTTCACAGGTTCATCCACGGATACCTCTATCCCTCCTTCACGGGCTATCAGGTGCTCGCCTTCGACTCCGGCGCCGCCGTCAAGATGTGGAAGTACATGCAGGAGCTCTGGCAGTACGTGAACCCCGCTGCCCCCACCTGGGACGCCATGGACACCCCGCTCCTCTCGGAGGAAGTCTGGATCGCGTGGGACCACACCGCCCGCGTGAAGCAGGCCATCGTGGAGCGCCCCGATGATTTCATCGCCATCCCCTCGCCGGCCGGACCGGCGGGCCGGGGCTTCATCACGGTGCTCGCGGGCCTGGCCATCCCGGAGACCTCACCCAACCCCGATGCCGCCGCCGAACTCATCGAGTACCTCACCACCCCCGAGGTCCAGGTGAAGATCTTGCAGGGCGTGGGCTTCTTCCCCGTGGTGGCCGAGGCCGCGGGAGCCGTGCCTAGCGGCGCCCTCCAGATCCTCGCCAAAGGCGTCTCCGCCCAGGCCGCGTCCCCCGACGCCATCGTCTCCTTTATCCCCGGCGGTATCTCCGATGAGTACAAGAAGATCTACAAGGACACCTTCTTCAAGTTCGTCATCAAGGGCGAGCCGGTGGATGTGGAGTTCCTGCGGTCCCAGGCCACCCGCCTGCGCGAGCTCTATCTTGAGGCCGGTGCGCCATATCCCGCTCCCGACGGCGGGTAATAACCACATGGGCGGAAGGAGGGGGAGGGATGCCCTCCCCCTCCTTTTCTCTTAAATCCATCCGATGGACGTAAGGCTTCGCAAGCTCTTGGGGACGGATACCCTCCTCCCCTATTGGTTGCTTTTGCCCTCCATCGTTTTCATCGGCGTCTTCTTCCTCATGCCCCTGTTCAACGCGATCATGTTGGCCTTCCGGGCCGACAACGGCGCCTTCACCCTGGATTACTTCAAGAAGATGGTGGCCGACGTCCGCTTCATCGAGGCGCTGAAGTACACCTTCCTCCTCGCCATCACCATCGTCCCCCTCCAGCTGATCACCGCCCTGGCGATGGCCCTCCTCGTGAACACGGGCTTCAGAGGGTCCAGGTTTTTCCTCTACCTCTTCGCCCTTCCGTTGGGGATCTCGGACCTCGCGGCCGGGCTCATCTGGCTCTCCATCTTCACCCAGCACGGGTTCCTGAACTCCATCCTCTACTCCCTCGGGATCATCGAGCGGCCGATCTATTTCATCTCTTACCAGAACACCGGGCTGACCTTCCTCGCCGTCGTGATGGCCGAGCATTGGCGGGCCACGGCCATCGTGTTGGTGATCTTGGTGGCGGGGCTCCAGATGATCTCCAAGGATTATCTGGAGGCCGCCGAGGTACTGGGGGCGCGGGGGTGGAAGAAGGTTTGGTACGTGATCCTGCCCATGCTCAAACCCTCGTTGCAATCGGCTCTCATCATCCGCACCATCTTCGCCCTCCAGACCTTCGCCGTGGTCCTCGCCCTGGCCGGGGACATCATCCCCGTGCTGGCAGGGGAGGCCTACTTCTGGCACTTCCTCTACCGCAATAGCCACGTCGCCTCCGCCTACGCGGTGTTTCTCATGGCCATCTCCATCGGGATGACCTGGTTCTACTTGCGGTTCCTGCGCTCCCGGATGGAGGTGATCCGCGGATGAGCTATCCCCGGCTCCTGCGGCGCACCTTGTTGTACATAGGGGCCACTGCCTTCGCCCTGTGGGTACTCATCCCCATCTTCCTCATCGCGATCTCCTCCTTTACTCCCCCGAACGAGATCTACGCGTGGCCCAAGCCCATCATCCCGAGCCGCTTCTCCCTGGATACGATGCGGTTCTTCTTGAACTCCTACGGGGTGCTGAATTCTCTTCGCAACAGCATCTTGGTGGCCTTACTCACCCTGGCCTTCACCCTGGCGGTGGGGGCGCCGGCGGGGTACGCCGTGGCCCGGTTCTCCTTCCGGGGAAGGGAGGCCTTCCGGCTGGGGATCCTCATCACGCGCATGTTCCCCACCGCCCTCCTCGCGGTTCCCCTGGCCGTCACCTTCATCAAGTGGGGGCTTTACGACACATTGATCGGGGTGGCGTTGATCCACACCGCCATGGCGCTCCCATTCGCGGTGATCATCACCACGGGGATCTTCATGGGGGTGCCCAAGGACTTGGAGGAGGCGGCGATGACGCTGGGGTGTAGCCGTTTCGGGGCCTTCGTCCGGGTGGCGTTGCCCTTGGCGCTGCCGGGCCTGGCGGCGGCGGCGATGTTCACCTTTGTCATCTCTTGGAACGAGGTGTTCGCCGCCACCATCCTCACGGTAAACAACCGGACCCTGCCGGCCCATATCCTCACCACTATCCAGGCTTCTCCGCTTTATTTCCGCTTCGCCGGCGGGTTCTTTATGACCATCCCGGCGCTTTTCTTCATGTTCTTCATCCGGCGGTACCTGTTCCACATGTGGGGCGGGGCCACGGCAGAGAGGTGAACCATGGCAGCCGAGATCAGACTGGAGAAGGTCCGTAAGACTTTCGGCAAGGTCGTCGCCGTGAAAGACATGGATCTTTTGGTCGAGCCCGGGGAGTTCCTGGTGCTCCTTGGGCCCTCGGGCTGTGGCAAGACCACGACCCTGCGTTGCATCGCGGGCCTGGAGCGGGTGGACCATGGCCGCGTCTACATCGGGGGTAGGGACGTAACGGAGCTCCCCCCTTCCAAGCGGGGGATCGCCATGGTGTTCCAGTCCTACGCTGTCTTCCCCCACATGACTGTGGCCCAGAATATCGGCTTCGGCCTGCGGATGCGCCGTGCCCCCAAGAACGAGATAAAGAAGGCGGTACAGGAAGTGGCGAGGTTGCTTCAGATCGATGAGCTGTTGGACCGCTACCCATCGCAACTCTCCGGGGGCCAGCGCCAGCGGGTAGCGGTGGCGCGGGCCCTGGTTATGCGCCCGGAGGTCCTCCTGATGGATGAGCCCCTCTCCAACCTCGACGCGCTCCTGCGGCTCCAGATGCGGGCCGAGCTGAAGAAGCTCCACCGGGAGGTGGGGACCACCACCGTCTACGTTACTCACGACCAGATCGAGGCCCTCTCCCTGGGGGATCGGATCGCGGTGATGCGCGAAGGGGAGATCATGCAGTTGGATGCCCCCAATGAGGTTTACGACATGCCTGCCAACGTGTTCGTCGGCGGGTTCATCGGTACGCCTCCCATGAACTTCCTCCGCGCCGAAGTGCGGAAGGAGGACGGGGGGGTGTACCTTGCCGTGGGTGATTTCTCCGTGGAGGTCCACAAGGAGTGGCAGGAAAAGCTCGAGGGGATGGTGGGGAAGAAGGTGGTCCTGGGGATCCGCGCCGAGAACATCGAGGTGCGGCCCACACCGGAGGGAGGGGCCTTACCGGCCCGGGTGGTCGTCTCCGAGCCCCTGGGGGCCCAACAGCTCCTCACCGTCCAGGTGGGGAAGGATGTGCTGAAGGTGGCGACGAGCACTGAACTCTCCGCCACCCCGGGCCAAACGATCGGCCTCGTCCTCACCAAGGCCAAGATAAGGCTATTCGACGAGGAGAGCGGAGAAGCACTGAAGTTCGACTGAGGTACAGGAGGTCAGCGATGTCGTTGGTCGTGTTTCCGTTCAAGGAGGAGAAACCCGAGGTCCTGCTGAGGAACGTGAGGATAGCCCTCGCCCACCCGCGGGTGAAGGAGGTCCTATGCGTGGGGGCGAGCGAGGACCACTGCTTCCGGGCCGTATCCGCCGCGATCCCCGAGCTCTCGCGGGAGTACGGGAAGCGTGTAACGGTCATCGTCCAGGAGAGGCTGGGCGAATTGCGCCCGGGAAAGGGCGACGGGATGAACACCGGCCTCAAGTATTTCCTGGAGGAAACCCAACACGCCAGGATCCACTTCTACGACGCGGACATCGTTTCCTTCTCCGAGGAGTGGATCACCAAGGCCGAGGACGCCGCCGATGAGGGGTACCAGGTGGTGCGCCATTACTTCCCCCGGTCGTCCACCGACGCCATGATCACGTGGATGATCACCCGCACGGGGTTCGCGCTTTTGTGGCCCCGCTCGGCCCTCCCGTGGATCGAGCAGCCCCTGGGTGGGGAGCTCCTCCTCACCCGCGCGGCCGCGGAACTGCTCCTATCGGATCCCCGGGTGCGCCGCCAGTCCGACTGGGGGATCGACACCCTCTACACCTTCTCCATGGTGGCCCATGGCCTCCCCATCTACGAGATCTACATCGACGCGGGCAAGCTCCACAAGCTCTACGGCGCCCTCACCGACCTGAAAACGATGCTCATCGAGTGCTTCTCCGCCGTGCAGGGGCTGAAGGACGAGGACGTCCCTGCGGGGACCGTTCACCACTTCGAATACCCCGGCCCGGTGCGCCAGGGGGTGAAGGAGCGGGTGGGCTACGACTTCGAGCGCACCCTCTGGCTCCTCCGGGAGAAGTGGACCGACCGCCAGGTGGAGCTCCTCGAGCTCTTTCCCCGCCCCGTGCGGGAGGGGATGCTTGCCTGTCGGGAGTACCCGCGTTTCTCCTTCATGGACGAGGATGCGTGGGCCGAGACGTATCTCGTGCTCCTCGAGCGCTTCGACCCTGCCGATGCGGATTGGAGGGAGCTCCTGTTCAAGCTCTGGATCGCCCGGGTCCTCCAGTACACCACCGCGGTGGCCCTGCGGGGCTACGATCACGCCCTCCACTACCTCCACCGGATGGTGGCCCGGTACGTCCACCGCGCGCTCTTGGGGGGATCAGCCGCGTAAGATGGCCTCGATCCCGGCCCGCGCCCGGGCGATGGCTGCCGCGGGAGAGGCCCGTCCGGCGAGCACGTCCTCCACCATGACGCGGAACTGGTAGGAGATCTTCGCGTAGTGGGGGTTCACCGGCCGCGGCCGGGCAAGGGGGAGGATGGCACTTTCTTCCCGTTGGTACCAGCTTTGGTCCTCGAGCACGGCCGCCACGGAGCGGCGGCTGGGGAGCCGCCCGGTGCGAACGCAGAACGCCTCCATGAGCTCCGGGGCCGCGAGCTCCTTCACTATTCCCAATGCGGCCTCGCGGTTCCGGGTCTGGCGCGTCACCGCGAAGACCATGCCCCCGGTGGCCGCGGCCGGGGTCCCGTCCGACGGGGCGGGGATGGGGACCATGCCGAACCGCTCCCGGAACTCCCGCTCCCCCATCCTGGCCGCGGCCTGGATCGCCCGCTTCTCGTAGGTACCCCCGAACGCGAAGGCCGCTTCCCCGCGGGCGAGGCGCTTCCGCGGCCCGTCCCAGGGAAGGGAGACCACATCCGGCGAGGCCAACCGGTGGTCGTGCACGAGCCCGTGGAGGAACCTGAGGGGCCGCTCCGCCCCCTTCCCCGCGAGGCCGGGCCCCTTACCCTCGACGAGCTCCACACCCGCGCTCCAGAAGAGGGGGAGGAGCTGATAGGTGGTGGTCTCGCCCCCCCGCACCCCGCCGCAGAAGACGATGGAGTAAGGCTTCGGCCCGTGGGAGGTCCCCGCCCGCGCCAACGTGGAGGCGTGTGCCACGAGCTCGTCCCACGTGCGCGGCGGCTTCAGGCCCTCCTCCTCCAGGAGGTCCTTGCGGTACCAGAGCACCGTGACGCTGAGGTCCGCCTGGACCCCGTAGATGTGCCCGTCCACGAGGAGCCCGTCCGCCACGCCGGGCAGGAGGTCATCCAGATAGGAGGAGGTCCAAGGTGGATCCAGCTCGTCCAGGGGGAGGAAGAACTGGAGCGCCGCCAGTTCAGCCATCCACACGAGATCGATGAGGACGATGTCCGGGGCCTCCCCGGCGGCGACGGCGGAGATGATGCGCTCCCGCAGACGGGGGCGCCCCACCACCTCGATCTCCAACCGCACGGGATGCCGCTCGTTCCGCTCGTTGTAGCGGCTCTCCGCCTGGAGGAGGTATCGGATCCACTCGCGTTCCGGGACCAGGGCGTGGAGGGTCGAGGCCTCTGCCTCCGCCACGTAGGTCCCGCTCCCCTGAACCCGGTAAAGGAGCCCCTCCTCCACCAACTCGGCGATGGCCTGGCGCACCGTGAGCCGGCTGACCCCCAGGAGCCGGGAGAGCTCCCGCTCGGTGGGGATCTTGTCCCCGGGCTGCAAACGGTTGCTTTCAATCCAGGTACGGATGTACTCCTTGAGCTGCTTGTAAAGCGGCCGTTGTGGTTGCGGCTTGAACTCCCAAGCGTTCATCTCTGCTCAAAATCAATATACCACCACCATCCACATGATTCCATGCCCAAGAAGCTGCTCCCTGCAACTTGGTCAAGGTTGCGCACGGGCTAAAATTGGAGCACTTCAAACCTGGGGAGGAACAATGGAAAAGTGGGAATGCACCGTGTGTGGTTGGATTTACGATCCCCAAAAAGGCGATCCCACCCAAGGCATCGAGCCCGGGACCTCCTTCGAGGGTCTCCCTGACCCCTGGGTTTGCCCCAAATGCGGTGCCCCCAAAAGCATGTTCGAAAAGGTGGGATGAAGTACCTCATTGTGGGTGGGGGAATCGGGGGATCACCGCCACCCGTAAACTCCGCTCCCTGGATCCCTCTGCCGAGATCACCATCTTTCAGGAAGAGCCTTGCTTCTACCCACGGCCCGCTCTCATCTCTGTGCTGGCGGGAGAGAAGACCCTTATGAATGGAAAAAGGGATCGTTCGGCTCATCCCCGGGGGGAGGTCCTCACCGGTGCCCGTTGCCGATCGGTTATGGGCGAAAGGGAAGTGGATGGGGTGGATGACTTCATAGAATCCAATGCCCCGGGGTCTTCGCCTGTGGCGACGCTGTGGAGCGGCGGAACCGGATCTACGGGGTGGTGCCCGCGGCCCGGGAACAGGCGGTGGTGGCAGCTTCCAAAAAGGTCGGATTGAAGGACATTATCCAGGGCGCTTGGTCAAGCTTGTGAGAGAGCCCGAGTTCGGATAACCGAGCTCGGGGAACATGAGACACCTCCTGTGGCCAGCTTGACTGCGGGGTGATGGGATCGGTCGGGAAGGCCAGGCCTCGGTTGACCCTCTTTCCGTCGGCACGCAAGATATCGGGCCATGTTGCTCAAAAGGTACGATGGAAACCCCGTGCTCACCCCTGAGGGTTGGCCGTACCCGGCGAACTCGGTGTTCAACCCTGGGGCGGTAGAACACAAGGGCGAGACACTGCTCTTGGTGCGCGTAGAGGACTTCCGCGGCTTCTCACACCTCACCCTGGCCAGAAGCCCCGACGGCTACACTCGCTGGGAGATTGCGTCCTCCCCCACACTTCTGCCCGACCCCCGTCACGCCGAGGAACGCTGGGGCCTCGAGGATCCCCGGATCGTGTGGCTCCCCGATCGCGAGGAATACGCCATCACCTATGTCTCCTTCTCCGTGGGGGGGCCGGTGGTCTCCCTCATCACCACCCGCGATTTCCGGGAGTTCACACGCCATGGAGCCTTGGTCCCCCCGGAAGACAAGGACGCCTCCCTCTTCCCGCGGACCTTCGGGGGCAAGTACGCCCTGATCCACCGTCCCATCATTCGGGGGGAAGCCCATATCTGGATCTCGTTTTCCCCGGACCTCCGCTATTGGGGAGAGCACCGGGTGCTTCTTCCGGTGCGCCCCGGTTGGTGGGACTGCCACCGGGTCGGACTCGGACCCCCGCCCATCGAGACCGAGGAGGGTTGGCTCCTGGTGTACCACGGGGTCCGTCGGACCGCCTCGGGGAGCCTTTACCGGGTGGGCCTCGCACTCCTAGATCTGGACGAGCCCTGGCGGGTCATCCGCCGCTCGCGCTCGTGGGTCCTGGGCCCCCGGGAGGATTACGAGTTCCGGGGCGACGTCCCCGGGGTTGCCTTCCCCACCGGGGCCATCCTCTCTGGGGGGACCTTGCGGCTTTACTACGGGGCCGCGGACAAAACCGTGTGCATCGCCGAGGCGGAGCTCTCCGACCTTCTCCACTTCCTGTGGGACGATGGGGTTGAGGGGGATCGGGGTTTTGGCGAACCTTGAGCGCCATGCGCACCCGTTTCTTGAAGCCTTTGCGGATCGCGTTCATCGGCACCTATCCCCCGCGCCAGTGCGGCATCGCCACCTTCACCCAGGACCTCCTCACCGCCCTGAACGAACTCTACGGGAACGTGCTCGCGGACGAGGCCCAGCGCTATCTCCACGTGATCGCGATGCATCGGGGGGCGGAGCCCCTGGACTACCCGCCCGAAGTGCGGTTCGCGGTCCGTGACCACCGCGAGGAGGATTACCTCGACGCGGCGGAGTTCATCAACCTCTCGCCGATCGACGTCGTCTCCCTCCAGCACGAGTACGGGATCTTCGGCGGGGAGGACGGCAGCCACATCATCGAGCTCCTGGAGCACGTGCGCAAACCGGTGGTGACCACCCTCCACACCGTCCTCCACGAGCCGAGCCCCTCCCAACGGGAGGTCCTCCAGGAGATCGCCGCCCGCTCCACCCTACTCGTCGCCCAGACGCGGAAGTCCGCGGAGATGCTCCGCGAGATCTACGATGTCCCCGCCGACAGGATCGCCATCATCTACCACGGGGCCCCCGACGTCCCCTTCCTGGACCCGGCCTACTACAAGGATCAGTTCGGGGCCGAGGGGCGCCCCCTGATCCTCACCTTCGGCCTCTTATCCCCCAACAAGGGGATCGAGTACGCCATCGAGGCCATGGCCGAGGTGGCCCGCGAGTTTCCCGAGGCCCTCTACTTCGTGGTCGGCGCGACCCACCCCGAGGTGAGAAAGCGCTACGGCGAGAGCTACCGGCTCTCCCTCGAGGAGCGGGTCAAGCGGTTGGGGATAGAGGAGAACGTGGTGTTCCACAACCGGTACGTTTCCTTGGAGGAGCTCATCAAGTTCCTGGTGGCGGCCGACATCTTCCTCGCCCCATACCTCGTGCGGGAACAGGCGGTATCGGGGACGATCACCTACGCCCTGGCCACGGGGAAGGCCATCGTCTCCACCCCCTCCTGGTACGCGGAGGAGATGCTCGCCGAGGGGAGGGGGATCCTCGTCCCGTTCCGGGACGCGGGGGCGATGGCCCGGGCACTGCTCGGGCTCCTGCGGGACGAGGCCAAACGCGATCGCATGCGCAAGGCGGCCTACGAGTTCGGGCGGCAGATGGTATGGCGGGAGGTGGCGGGACAGTACGCCGAGGCGTTCGAGCGGGCGCTGGTCCTCCACGCCCGGGCGGGGAAGCGCCCGTTCC
Source organism: Candidatus Bipolaricaulota bacterium (assembly GCA_021163465.1). Classification (GTDB taxonomy): domain Bacteria; phylum Bipolaricaulota; class Bipolaricaulia; order Bipolaricaulales; family Bipolaricaulaceae; genus UBA3571. Next base: position 3,550 of record JAGGWU010000069.1, on the reverse strand, counting down.
GGGCGTTCAAGCTCCACACCCTCCCCGAGGTGGACCTATCACACCTGCGGCGCCTCACGGATGGGACGGGCGTCCTCCAACACGCCATCTACACTATCCCCGACAGACGCTTCGGCTACACCACCGATGACAACGCCCGGGCCCTGATCGTCACCCTCCTCCACTGGGATCTCTACGGCGACAGGGAGATCTGGGACCTCATGCACACCTACTTCTCTTTCCTCCACTACGCCCAGACCGAGGGCGGTTGGTTCCGAAACCTCCTCACCTACGAGCGCACCTTCTCCCCCGAGGGCGACTCCGAGGACGCCCAGGGGCGCGCGATCTGGGCCTTGGGGCACGCCGTGGCCAGCAAACTCCCCGAGGACCTCCTGGCCCTCAGCATCGAGTTGTTCCGGAAGGCCCTCCCCACCTGGGAGAGGCTGTCCGCGGTCAGGGCGTTGGCCTTCGCTGTGCTCGGCGGCGCCTATTACCTCGAGAAGTTCCCCGGGGACACCGAGGTCAAGGGGGCCCTGCAGGATCTCGCGGGGAAGCTCCACCATGCGTTCGTCGCCGGCGCCAAGCCGGACTGGCCTTGGCCCGAGGAAGTCCTCACCTACGACAACGCCCGGCTCCCCCAGGCCCTGATCGTCGCGGGCAGGGCCCTGGAGCGTCGGGAATACGTGGAAAGGGGCCTCGAGGCCCTCCGGTGGCTCATCGAGGTGCAGACCGATCCCCACGGCGATCACCTTAGCCTTGTAGGGAACCAGGGCTGGTACCCCCGGGGCGGGGAGAGGGCCCGGTTCGACCAACAGCCCCTGGACGCCGCCGCCCTGGTGGACGCGTGTCGCGAGGCCGCGCTGATCACCGGGGACCCCTTCTGGTGGCGGGAGATGGAGCGGGCGTTCGCTTGGTTCCTGGGACGGAACGACCTGGGGGTCCCGCTGTATGATTTCACTACGGGGGGCTGCTACGACGGCCTTCAGCCCACGGGGGTGAACCGAAACCAAGGGGCGGAATCCACGATAAGCTGGTTGACCTCCCTCCTCCTGATGAAGCGGACCCTCAGGCGGCGGACCGTGGCCGAAAGGGCGTAGTCGGATCCCCGGGGCGGGAGATGCCCACGTTGGAACGGAGGCTTGAGCAACGGGCGTGGCGGGCGCTGCGGGAGCTCCGCGGGCTGCGGGGGCCCCGGACGGAGGACATCTTCGAGCGGCGCCAGGTGCTGGGACCGGATGACTTCGAGGTGGAGAATTACCCCCGGCGGAAGCCCCTCGCCGCCTTCAACCCCGGGGCAGTCCTGGTAGGGCGGACCGTCTACATCTTCCCCCGCCTCGTGTTCGACTACTACTCCTATACCTCCAGCATAGGCGTGGTGTCCCTGGGGATCGAGGAACTCCTGAGCGGAGAGTTCGCCCGGCCGCTGCGGGCGCGCATCGTCCTCTGGCCCCAGACGCGCTGGGAGGCGGTCAAGGGCTGCGAGGATCCGCGGGTCACGTTCGCGGACGGTCACTTCCGCGTGCTCTACACGGGGGTGGGGAAGCCCGAGGACGCGGAGGAGATGCCCACCGGGACGCGGTACAAGGCCGTCCTCGGCTACGCGGAGCTGGACCCCTCTTTAAACGTGACGCGGAAGGGGTACTTCTGCGTCCACGGCGGGGAGGAGCGGCTCGTCCCGGGGAACAAGGACTCCGCCCTGATCCAGCTGAACGGCCGGCGTGCCACGCTCCTCACCCGGCCCAGCTTCCGGTCCGCACGGCTGAGGCTCTCGTCCCGCGGGCCGTTCCGCCGCGAGAAGCTCCCCGACATGTGCTGGCGGGCGGAGGCGGACCTCGAAGAGTTCACGATCCCGGCGGATTCCCTGCGGCCGGTCCTCTCCCCCGAGGCGTGGGAGTACAAGATCGGGTGGTCCACTAACACCGTGCGGGTGGGGGAGGACGAATACCTCGTGGGATGGCACGGGGTGCTGCGGGAGGACCTCTCCTACCGCAACGGGCTGGCGTTGGTGGACGGGGGCGGGAACCTCCGCGCAGTATCCGACTACGTCCTCGCCCCGCGGGGCCTCCCCGAGGAGTACGGGGACCGGTCGCTCACCATCTTCGGCAACGGCCTCGTGGTCTACAAGGACCTCCTCGTCTGGATCGGCGGGATCTCGGATTACGGGATCGGGGTCTTCGTGACCGAGCTATCCGAGGCCTTCCGTGTTCTGCGCCGGATCTGAGCGGGGCTCACCGCCCCCCAGGATCTTCATCACCGCCCGGTGTAGGGGCGGGCCGCCGTGGCCCGCGGGGGGGAGGGAGGCCTCGTCGGGCTTATCGGTGAGACCGAAGAGCAACGCCCCCCTCTCCCGCGAACTCCCACACCTCCTCCGTGATCACGATCTCTTCCTCCAGGACCGTCTCCCGGCGCGGATCTCCTCCAGCAGGGAGCGGAGGCCGGGGGGCAGGGAAACACGTTCCAAGAGCTCAAGGAAAAGCGTTCCGGATCGAAGGCTTCCCCCAAGGTATCCCGGGCCAGGCGCGGCGGCGTCGAAGTCCCCCTCCGCCTCCGGGGTCAGGGCCCCGTAGGCGGCCATGGAGGCGGCGGTGTTCCCCGTGGAAGCACAGGCCACCGCCTTTGCCCCCATGGCCTTGGCCCACGTGACCCCCACCGTCATCCCCCGGTCCTTGAACGACCCGGTGGGGTTCTCGCCCTCGTGCTTGACCGCGAACCACGCGAGCCCCACCCAACGGGCGAGCGCGGGCGAGCGGTAGAGGGGCGTACCGCCCTCGGGGCGGGAGACGATCAGGTCCTCGTCCACCGGTAACACCAACTCCCGGAACCGCCAGACCCCGCTGCGCCGCCACGGCTCCGGCCCGCACTCACATGACCGACCATCGAAGAGTCCCCGCGAGAGCCTGAGGGAACCCAGATCATGGGATACGTCCAGGAGCCCCCCGCAGTCGCAGCGGAACCGTGTTTCCTCCAGCGGGTACTTATTTCCGCATTCCATGCACCTGAGGACGGCGACCATCCCAACCCCCTGGGCGCGCAAATATAGCCGCATTTTGACCACAAGCCGCGGGGATGAAACGGGCCGACAGCAGGGCCCTGTTAAAAAACGGGGTTCTCCTTTTTGGGCAAACTTCCTGTGGTGAAGGACGATGAGAGGAAAACCCCAGCTGAGTTTCAGGAAGCTGGGGGCACCTCCTCAAGGCCAAGGGGATTATGGGAAAGCACCGCGTCCCCCTCTGGGAGATAGCTTTGGGGCTTGTGCTTTATCAGCCTGTAATAGGCCAACACATCGTGACCCCCTTAGAGGCCCAGATCACCGCCACCTCGTCCAAGAGTACCACAGGGAACGCCGCGAACTCATCTGGAAGATCCAATCCCAGCTCCCGCAGCCTCTCCATCGGCGTCCTCCCCTCCATCCCCGCCCCGAAATGGGGACGCTCCACGTTGTAATACCACTGCCACTTCTGTGCCAGCGCCAGGAACTCCTCAGCGGTGGTCACCTCGCCCAAACACGGGATGTAGAACTCCTCGTCATCGGTCCGGTGTGACCGTTCCACCCTCCCCTGGTACCCCTTCC